>JBKEEC010000141.1:0-23299 GCA_047975785.1 Sphingomonadaceae bacterium
GATTCTCCCGCCATAATTCATAGCCAATCCCTTTTTCACTGAGCATGAGCCGCACCTTGCGGCTGAAGGGACACAGGGGAAATTGATATAGACGCCACATGATCCGGTTCATGCAGCAGTGCGGGCAGCGCGTCTACAGGCAAGTTGTGTTGTGGTTACAGGCCAGATGCGTCGAGCATCAACAGGCAGGCTGGCATAATGGCGTCAAGATTCTCCGGGCCACCAAGATTCCTTGCTTCCTCGGCAAACAGTGCGCGGATAGTCTCACCTCTCATGCCGGTATCATCCATCAATTGTGCCGCGCTGCGGACAAAAAACTCTCTCCCCCGATTGCCAAGCGCCGGGTAATTTTGCGCCTCTCCTTCATCCTGCATGGCTGATACCAGCGCAAAGGCAACGGAACACCGCACCCCTGTTCGCTGTTCCAGACTCAGGCTAGGCTCCGTATCCGGTGAGGGCACCGGAGAAGGCACTGGAGTTGGCGCCGATGAAGGCGCCGATGAGGACGATTGCGCCCGCTCATCAGTTCGGGGGTCATGAGCGGCCTGCGCTGCTGCCGGGCCAGCAGCCATCATCGCCGTTGCAAGGCACAAAGCCGTTCCCGACAGACCCAGGCGCAATTGTTTCAAAGACACTTTTTTATCCCAATCTGCTTTTTACCCATATGGGCGAACTGGCTATAACGAACTGAACAGTAACAGAACAGGCAGGCGTGCCAGCCTCACCTATTCGGCATTTTCCCAGGCATTGCGGAGTTGTTGCGCGCGCTCCTGCCGCATTTTTTCAAACCCGACGCGCTGGTCAAACCCCGGATCTTTCGGGTAATCAACATAGGATGCAATGACCTCATCGGCCAGCATCTGCAATTCATCCTTATGATCGGGATGCGGGAAGATGAAAAAGCGATGCGCCCTGATCGCCTCAATCGTGCGCCGGGCGATTTCATCCGGCTCCATCCCGAATTCATGCACACCGGCCAGCCGCTCCACCGCTTCATTGTCCACCGGCTTCATCGCGCCCTTGAGCGTGTCCGGGCGGATATCATCGCTGGCATAAATATAGCTTTTTACAAGGCCGGGGCACAGGAGCGAAACAGAAATATTGTGCTCCAGCAAAGACCAGCGGATACTTTCTGAAAGACCGCGCACAGCAAATTTGGTGGTGTTGTAGATTCCGGGTATCGGGCTGCCGATAAAGGCAGCCATGCTGGCCGTATTGCAAATATGCCCGCCTTTGCCGAGCTGGATCATCCGTGGGGCAAAAGTCATCACCCCGTTGATGACACCGTGCAGATTGACTCCAAGCAGCCAGTCCCAGTCATCATAGGAGCTTTCCTCTATCGTCTGGAACAGATTGACCCCGGCATTGTTGAACAGCACGCTGACCGGACCGAATGTTTCCTCCACCTTAGCTGCGGCTTCGGCAAATTGTTCCCGACTGGATACGTCAAGCTGGATGCCCATCACATCGGGGCTGTCGATCTCGCCCAGTGCCTTGTCGATCGAATCCTGCCTTATATCGGCCATTACGACCTTGCAGCCTTCATTCTTCAAGGCCCGCACAAGGCCAATGCCCACACCATTGGCGCCGCCGGTAACAAAGGCCACGCGTCCTGCAAAATCCTTCATGATACTATCCTTTTCCCTATTGCGGAAAATACACGGCGGAAAAGCGATTTCCTGCCTTATACCTGCCTTATACCCGCTGCGCCTTGAGTGCTTTTTGCCGCGCAATCTCGTCCACAATTGCCGGGTTGGAAAACAGCCGGGCAAATGTCGCCTTGTATTCCTCATTCTCCGGCAGATGGTCCTGCACCGCCAGCGTGGTGGCTTCTCCGCGCTCGCGTACGCCATCAAGAAATTCGGCATGGGTCAGAATATACAATTCCCCGTCTTTCATGCCCTGCACAACGCGCGCGCCCACTTCTTCCTTTGTCTGGTAAAGGTGGAAGAAATTGCCGCCCTGCTGGCGGGCCTTGTCTGCCTCGGCATAGCCGGATTCTGACAGCGTATCCGGCCGGGTGGCGCCGGCATCGGCGATATTGGATTGCACCGCACCGGGGCAGAAGGCGTGGCAGATTATTCCGCGTTCCTCCAGTTCGGGTCGCATACATTCCATCATGGATGTCACCGCTGCCTTGGAGCTGGAATAGATTGTCGTTCCGGCGGCAGGCACCAGCGCCGACATGGAGGCTGTGCACAGAATATGCCCGCCCTCGCCATGTTTCAGGATACGGGGCAGAAATTCGACAATGCCATTGATAGCACCGCCCAGATTAACACCCATCACCCAATCCCAATCGGCATAGGTGGCAAGTTCCGTTGGCCCGACAACGGCAACCCCTGCATTGTTGATCAGCACATGGATATTGCCAAAACGCTTTTCCACCTGATCGGCTGCATCCATGACTGCGCCGCGATCCGTCACATCCAGCCTGACCGGCATGACCCTGTCGCCGCTATCCAGCTCGGCCACCGCTTCAGCCAGATGGTCATCACGAATATCGGCAATGGCAAGATTGGCTCCGTCCGCCAGCAATGCCTTGGCGATTCCCAGACCGATCCCGCTTGCGCCACCTGTAACGAAGGCTGTTTTTCCTGAAAAATCCTTCATCATCCTGCTCCTTGACGATTTTTATCTTAACATATGATATTTTCCCTATCGCCTTTTGTATGTTTCGCTTACAAAATGCAAAAGAATTAAAAAGAAATAATGCACCGGAACAACCGGACGATAAAACGGGATAATGGAGAGGGGAAGGCACTATGGCAGTGAGTCCGTCACCTGCAGCAGGCATGTCAGCGGATACAGGCAACCTTGCGCCTGACAAATCCGCAGCCGGAAAACACTGGCCCAGCGCAGGACAGCGATACTGGGCCTTGTTTGTGATTATCTTCGCAACCTTCATCACCTTTTTTGATCAGGTGGTGTTCGGGATGCTGGCAGAGCGGATCAAATCCGATTTCGGCCTCACCGATGCGCAGCTTGGGTTTCTTGCTGGGCCGGCGAGCATTATCTGTTATCTGTTTGTCGGTATCCCGCTGGCACGGCTCGCGGATATCTGGCCACGCAAATATGTTTTATCGGGCGGAGTCGCGGCGATCGGGCTGATTACGGCACTCGGCGGGATTGCCCAGAATTTCGGGCAGTTTGTAGCCAGCAGGGTATTTCTGGCGGCAGGCGGAAGCGCCCATGCACCTGCATCCTACTCACTCCTGGCCGATGCTTTCCCGCCCAAAATCATCACCCGCGCCTTTGCCCTGTTGCAATTCGGTTTTATCGGCGGAACAACGCTTGGCCCTGTCATTGGCGGCTATCTGATCATGCTCACCAGCCACTGGGCGCCGACCTGGTATGGCTCATTACGCATTTTTGGCTGGCAGTGGATTCTGATCTGGATTGCGATTCCCGCACTTGTCGCGGCGCTATTGTTCCTGACAGTGAAGGAGCCGGAACGACAGGCTCCGGTCGCCGATGTGGAACAGCCGCCTGAAGATGCCTCTTTCGGCCGCAAGGTCGTAACCTTTATGGGGTGGGATGCAGCCAGGGCCATTCACGCCAATGGCAAGGTTTATTATCCGATGTTCGGCGCTCTGGCGCTGAGCGCAACAGAAAGCTTCGGGCTTTCCTTCTGGCGCGTGCCGTTCATGATCCGCACCTTTGGCTGGAACGAGGCCGAGATCGGTGCCGCAATCGGGATTACCCTGCTGATCGGCTCCTTGCTGGGGCTCGCACTGGGAGGGCTGTTCATCGAGTATCTCGCCAAAAAATACAAGGATGCCAATGTGCGCGGCGCTTTCATCCTGTTTTGCGGAACAACGGTAAGCACTCTGGTCGCCCTGCTCTCTCCCACCGGATGGGGGTCGATGATCGGTTTCGGCTTTGCCGGAATGTTCGCCATTGCCGGTGCGGTGCCGCAAAATGCGGCGATCCAGCGCGTTGCGCCCAATTCCATGCGCGGTCAGGTGACTGCCTTTTATCTGTTCATGTTCACCTTCTTTGGTGCGATGGGCAGTTTCGTCATCGGTCTGGTCGCGCAGTATATAGTGGGTGATCCGGCAAAATTACGCATCGCCATGGTGCTGACTGCCGGGATAATTCTGCCGCTGGCCTGTTTCCTCATGTTCCGCGCTATCCGGCCCTACAGGCAGGAAGTTGAACGGCTCGAAGCACTTGGGCGTTGACTTGAGGACTGACTCAGCGCAAATTGTATGTAACGCTTACAAAATTGGGAGATTCGGATATGGCAGATGCAAATGTAGAATCGCTGGCGGCAAAAGTGGCCGAGCTGGAGCAGCGACTGACCCGGCGCGAAGACGAGCTGGACGTTAAGAAACTCCAGTATCTCTATGGCTATCTGATTGACAAATGCATGTATGATCAGGTGGTGGATCTGTTCACCGATGATGGCGAAGTGCGCTTCTTTGGCGGTGTGTGGAAAGGCCGCGAAGGTGTGCGCCGTCTTTATGTGGACCGTTTCCAGGCCCGTTTCACCCATGGCACCAATGGCCCGATTGACGGCTTCCTGCTCGACCACCCGCAGATTCAGGACATTGTCACGATTGAGGATGACGGCGTAACCGCCCGTCTGCGTGGCCGTTCCACCATGCAGGCCGGACGCCATGTTGATTATTCAGATCCATCCAACCCTGCCCTTGGTCCGCGCCAGTGGTGGGAAGGTGGCCTGTATGAAAACACCTATAAAAAAGGCACAGATGGCAAGTGGCGCATCCATGTGCTCAATTACTTCCCGCACTGGCACGCCGATTTTGACAAGGGCTGGGCCTATACCGAAGCGGAATATGTCCCCTTTCCCAAAGTGCTCTATCCCGAAGATCCCAGCGGCCCGGATGAGCTGATCGAGGATCACTGGCTATGGCCAACCCATAAGCTTCTGCCTTTCCATATGAAGCATCCGATCACTGGCGAGGACATGATCGCCCAGCGCTGGGAAGGTGATGTGAAGCGCGAAAAGGAAAAAGCCGCAGCCCGCGCCTGAAACTGCCTTCTGCCGCTTGCCCCCCTGTCATCCATCATATGACAGGGGAGGCAATATCAGAGGAGCGTCAGAGGCGCCCCTGTAGCCACAGATTTCGGCTATTCATCACGCCCGGCACGACAGGGCAGCTTCCGTCCCGCCCGTGATTTCCGCGTGTTATATTTTCAACCCGACTGTTCCAGAGGTAGAGGAATTGCTTTCATGACCGATTACCCTTCGCTCCACATGATTATTAATGGCGAGAAAATCTCCGCCGGGGGGCGCGACACTTTTGCCGTTATCAATCCGGCAACGGGTGAGACAATCGGTGCCCTGCCCATGGCCACAGCTGCTGATCTGGATCGCGCGCTGGATGTGGCGCAAAAAGGTTTTGCTATCTGGCGCAAATCCACTCCGCAACAGCGGGCCGCTGTCCTGCAAGGGGCTGCGCGCCTGATGGTGGAGAGGCAGGAAGACCTCGCCCGCGCTGCAACGATGGAGCAGGGCAAGCCACTGGCCGAAGCGCGGCTGGAAGTGATGATGAATGTCGGCCTGTTCAATTTCTATGCCGGCGAGGTATTCCGTCTTTATGGCCGCGAACTGGTCCGCCCTGAAGGCCAACGCTCAACCGTGCGCCATGTTCCGGTTGGTGTTGTGGCAGCCTTTGCCCCATGGAACTTCCCGCTTGGCAATCCGGGCCGTAAGCTGGGCGCCCCCATTGCTGCGGGCTGTTCGGTTATTCTGAAATCGGCAGAAGAAACTCCGGCTTCGGCTTTGGGCGTGCTGCAATGTCTGCTGGATGCAGGACTGCCAAAAGAAGTGGCGCAGGCCGTGTTTGGTGTGCCCGATCAGGTCAGCCGGCATTTGCTTGGCAGCCCGATTGTGCGCAAGCTGTCCTTCACCGGATCAACTGTGGTGGGCAAGCATCTGGCAAAACTGGCAGCAGACAATATGCAACGCACCACGATGGAGCTGGGTGGGCATGGCCCGGTTCTGGTGTTTGATGATGCCGATATCAACAAGGCACTGGACACTGCTGTTGCAGGAAAATACCGCAATTGCGGGCAGGTATGCGTATCTCCCACGCGCTTTATCGTGCAGGAAAATGTGTTTGCAAAATTCCGCGACGGATTTGCCGAGCGGGCAGCTGCGCTCAGAATCGGCAATGGTCTGGATGATGGCACGCAAATGGGGCCGATGGCCAATGCCCGCCGCCCTGAAGCGATTGACCGTCTGATCGCCAATGCCAGAGACAAGGGCGCCACTTTGCATACGGGCGGCAAGCGGCTGGGCAATCAGGGCTATTTCTATGCCCCCAGCGTATTGTCGGAAATCCCTCTGGACAGCGACATCATGAATGAAGAGCCTTTTGGCCCGGTCGCGCTGATCAACCCGTTTCGCGATGAAGAATCCATGATCGCCGAAGCCAACCGCCTGCCTTATGGTCTGGCCGCCTATGCCTGGACCAGTGACGCCCGGCGTCAGCGCCGCCTGGCCGATGAGGTGGAAAGCGGAATGCTGGGGATCAACACGCATATGATTGGCGGATCTGACAGCCCGTTTGGCGGTGTAAAATGGTCAGGCCATGGTTCGGAAGACGGGCCGGAAGGTGTCCGGGCATGTCTGGTCACACAGGCGGTTCACGAAGCATAGGCCGTTCACGAAGCATAGGCCGTTCACGAAACATAAAAGCTATACAGCCTGACAACCGGAAATACAGGAAGGGGCAGAGGATGACACATGAACTGAAAACCGGCGGCGATCGCGGCTATCTGCGGATTGCAACCGAGGAAGCCTTTGCCACGCGCGAACAGATTGACGTGTTCCTGCGTATGGTAAAAGATGGCACCGCTGATCTGGGCATGGTGTCCCTGTGGGGCTTCTATGCCACCAGCCCCTCGGAACGGGCAACGCAGATTATGGAACGCCTGCTTGATCTGGGTGATTTGCGCCTTCAGCACATGGATGAAACCGGAATAGACAAGGCCATCATTGCCCTGACATCGCCCGGCGTGCAGCCCATGCTGGATACTCAGGAAGCCAGGGCCATTGCCAGCCGCGCCAATAATACTCTGGCCGAAGCCTGTGAAAAGCACCCTGATCGTTTTATCGGAATGACTGCAGTAGCCCCGCAAGACCCGGAATGGAGCGCATGGGAAATCCGCCGCGGCGCGGATGAACTGGGCTTCAAGGGTGTGCAGATCAACAGCCATACGCAAGGCCATTATCTCGACGAAGCACAGTTTGACCCGATCTTTCGTGCATTGTCCGACACGGGGCAGCCGCTTTATATCCATCCGGCAACCCTGCCTGACAGCATGATGGGCGGCATGATTGATGCCGGACTGGATGGCGCGGTATTCGGCTTTGGCGTGGAAACCAGCTATCATTTGCTACGCCTTGTCACGACCGGCATTTTTGATCGCTATCCCGATTTGCAAATCATGGCCGGGCACGGAATGGAAGCCCTGCCCTACTGGCTTTATCGCACCAATTACATGCATCAGGCCGGAGTGCTGTCCAACCGCTATGAACGGCTGAAACCGCTGAAGCATGATCTGTATCATTACATGCAGAACAATTTTCTCGGCACCTGTTCGGGCCTTCCCTATGAGCCGTCGATCAAGCTGATGATCGAGGTGATGGGCGAGGACCGCGTCATGTATGCGATGGATTACCCCTATCAATATGTGGCCGATGAAGTCCGCGCGATGGATAATCTTGCGATCACCGATGCCCGGAAGAAAAAGTTTTTCCAGACCAATGCCGAAAGGTGGTTTAACCTGTGAACGGTAAATCACTGCCCACAACGCCGCTCAAAGGGGCAGGATATGCGCTGGCGCTGGTGTCTCTCACCCAGGCGATGAGTCTGCTGGACCGGCAGATTCTTGCAATCCTGGCGCCTGCTATCAAGATTGACCTTGACATTGGCGATGCCGAGATGGGGCTGCTTTATGGCACCGTCTTTGCTCTGTTCTATGCGGTATTTTCCTTGCCGGTCGGGAGGCTGGCCGATGGGTGGTCCCGCACAAAATTGCTGGGCATATGTCTTGTGCTGTGGTCTGGCGCCACCGCTCTGGCCGGCTTTGCGTCCAGCTTCGGAATGCTGGCCCTGTCGCGTCTGGGTGTCGGCATTGGCGAGGCCGCAACACAGCCCGCCGGAACCAGCCTGATCTATGATTACTGGCCGCGCAAACGCCGCGGCTTTGTGATGGCGGTTCTGGCCGCTGCGATTGCCTGCGGGCTGGGCGGGTCGATCATTCTGGGCGGCGTGGTAGCAGACTGGTGGAGCACGCGCTACACGCCGGGAACCGAGCCTTTCGGCCTTGCCGGGTGGCAATTCGCCTTTCTGGTCGCAGCATCTCCGGGGTTTTTACTCGCCCTGTTTGTCTACACATTGCGCGAGCCTCCGCGCGGGACCATGGACGGGATTGAAACCCCGCCCGATCCACACCCGTTCAAAGCCAGCTTCGCCGTGCTGGGTTCCATCCTGCCCCTGACCAACTGGCTGACTCTTTCCAGGCTGAGGGCCGGAAGCGCAGTCTGGCGTAACAATCTTGTCGGCATGACCCTGATTATCGTGGCGATGGGGCTTGTTGCACATGCTGCCAACACTTTCTCTCCCCGGCCGCCACTGGTGCTGGGCGGGCTGACTATCAGCCCCCATACGCTGCAATGGGCCGTGATCGGCTTTGGCCTGTTTGTTATTCTCAACCTGTTCCAGAGTATGAAGCTGAGTGACCCACAGGCATTCAGTGTCATTACCCGTTCTCCTACCCTGCTCATGGTCATGGCCTGTGGCTCATTGCAGTCGGTCATCAATTACGGGGTTATGGGCTTTACTCCCCTTTTCCTGATCCAGACCTATGATCTGTCAATGAAGGATGTCGCCATCAGCTTCGGACTATTGTCTGCAGCAATCGGGATAGTCGGCCCGCTTATTGCAGGTCCGCTGGCGGACTGGATGCAGGCCCGTTTCCCAGGCAGGGGACGGGCGTGGGTGGCCCTGTTCGCCATGGGGGTTTCTCCTCTGGTTGCGCTATGGGTATACAGTGCCCCTGATTCTGGCAGCTTCTATCTTCGTTTCACATTATACAGCCTGATTCTGACCGGATGGCTCCCCCCGCTCTACTCGATCATGTTTGAGCAGGTTCTGCCCCGTATGCGCGGGATCACTACCAGCGTCTATCTGATGTCGATGACCATTCTCGGCCTTGGCACCGGGCCTTATCTTGTAGGTATGGTGTCCGATGCCACTGGCGATCTGGGTCTGGCCATCCGGTCCATCAATCTGGTTGCACCGGCGATTGTCATTATGCTGATCATTATCGCCATGAGAGCACAAAAAGACGAGGACCGCCTGATGCAACGCGCAGGAAATACGGCTCAATGAGTCGGTATTGATTTTTGCTGGGAGTTAAAACTTTTCGCGAAAAAGTGGGAACCGGATTTTTGTCATCACACTCTATAATGTGAGAACACCTATCGTTACAGGTCCAAACCGTATGGCAATATATATAAAGCCGGTTTGGGCGGGTCAGTCTTCTCCAGCACTTTCGCTCTGTATCTGGATGTAATTTTCCAGACCCATGCGGCGAATCATGTCAAACTGGGTTTCGAGAAAATCAACGTGATCCTCTTCACTATCCAGAATGGAAGCGAACAGATCCCGGCTGACAAAATCGCGCACATTCTCGCAATGGGCAATCGCATCACGCAAAAGCGGGATGGCCTCCATTTCAAGCGCCAGATCAGCCTTGAGGATTTCTTCAACCGTTTCACCGACTTTCAGTTTGTGGATCGCCTGAAAATTGGGCAGCGCATCAAGAAACAGAATCCGCGCCGCCAGTTCATCGGCATGTTTCATCTCGTCGATTGATTCGTGCCGCTCATGCTCGGCCAGTTTCGTCACACCCCAATCATCCAGCACACGGTAATGCAACCAGTACTGATTGATCGCCGTCAGTTCATTGGTCAGTGCCTTGTTCAGATATTCAACAACAGTCTGATCGCCCTTCACGGTTGATCTCCTACAAAAAAACAGAGGCTACTTTATGAAGTAATCACTGCCGGGAAACAAGGGGGGGACATAAAAAAATGGCAGAAATCCGCCATTTGAAAGTCATTTTCAATAGAGCTCAACAGAAAGGAACTAACGCGAACAACACGCAGGATCAGGCGGCAACTGCACCCATTTCCTGTTCTTCAATCAGAATTTCTTCTGCTTCACACAGGCACTGACGGCAATCTGGTCGCTTGCCCAGAGCAGCATAAGCCGCTTCAGCATCACACGGAACATGCCTGGCAACACGGCGCAATTCGCTTTCCTTGATAGCATTGCAGACGCAGACATACATACTACAGGCTCCTTCTCGCATATAGAACCTAGTGCGAGTCAGTCGCAACATCAAGCCCTATTGCGAGTAATTTGCACTTATGTTGTCAACTCTGCGGATAGAAAAGATTTTTCCATAGGTCAGGCAGCGCCATAGCCATTCCAGCGGCCCATAACGAAAATGTTTCAGCCAGGGCTTCGGCCATGCCAGCATGATAATCCAGCCAGCCATCACCACAAGATAAAGCTGCGCACGGCCAAATTCACCATATTGCCCCAGTGCCCAACCGTGGAACACCAGCAACATCAGGGCCGAAGTCCCGATATAATTGGTGAACGCAACCTGCCCTGCGGCGCGCAACCGTATTCCGAGCCATCCTGTCGCCCTGGGTGCATACAAGGCCAGCAGGGCCATAAGGCCCATAATCATAGGCAGGCGCGTGAATGTTGACGGGCCAAGAAATGCAAACATGGCAACCGGAAATGTCAGGCCCTGTTGCAGCGACCAAAGCCCGATCAGGAGTGTCGCACACGCACCGCACAGCAATGCAACCCAGCCCCACAGAGCCTGCCTTGCATGATCCATCTGGCCTGAAAAAAGGCCAAAACGATACAGAGCCATACCGATCAGCATCAGGGGGATGGTTTCAAGACCGGACTGTGTAATTGCGCCCAGCCAGTCCCAGCCATGGGCAGAGAAATTATGAGCAACCCAGCCGCCATAATCTCCCTGGGAAATCAGGATGGCCTCGTTCTGGCCGTCTCGCATTTCCTTATCGCTCCATGCAATAACTTCCTCTCGTGCCCCGGACATATCCTCCCGCAGCCCCAACGGTGTTTCCGTGACCAGATAGAGAAAGCCGAAAAGTGCAGTATTATAGGCTGCTCCGAGCAGATACAGCGCCATACCTGTAATCATCTGGGTTCTTGCCTGCCAGCGCAAGGCCAACAAGCCAATCATACCGCACATGGCATAGAGAGTCAGGATATCGCCGCGCCAGAGAAAGAAATAATGAATCAGCCCGAACACCAGCAGCCAGACAAGCCTGCGCATTTGCAGCCCGCGTGAGTGGCCAGCCGCCCACGCCCGCTCCATGAACAGCATCATGCCCGCCCCGAACAGAATGCTGAACATGCCGCGCATCTTGCCGTCGATCAGCACGAATTGCGCCAGCCACATCCATGGCGTCTCTTCCGATGGTTCGACAAGCGCCCCTTCGGGCCAGAAATAGGCGATCATGGGCTGGCCAAAGGCGTGAATATTTGCCGCCAGAATACCCAGAACAGCAATCCCGCGGATAAAATCCATCGAAACAAGGCGGTGCCTGGTAACCGGAGCTGACGGCTCCGCTACTTCTGACGACTGGGAAGAGGCACTATCTGGACGCAATCCCCTGTCAGATGATACGGATTTCTGGATCACGAGGCTTTTCCAGTCCTGCCATTGTGTTTCATGCAGGGTAGCGGCTGGTTTCTATCGTGTAACCAGACAATCCTGCCCCGACCGTTTGAGCGCATTACAGGCATTTTGTGCATCCGCACGAGTAGCAAAGCCTCCAGCCATCAGCTTGCTGACTTTTCCTGCCGGAACGATCACCTTGCTGGTGCCTGCCAGTTCCTTGCGACCTGAAAGCTTGTTCCAGAGCGAATCCGCATTACCGGCGACCGAAAATGCCCCCAATTGCACACGCCACGGACCTGAACGCGTCACTGCCGCAGATGATGGTGGTGACTTGCCTGCAGGTCTGGCGTCGGTCCTGACTGCAACCTTGGGCGGCGTGGAGGGCTTGGGCTGTGATGCAGTGCCTGCATTTGCGGTGTAATCCGCCCCGGCATTGGCCGGATTGCCCGTTCCGGTCGCACGCTGCGCTTCGGAAATAGCGGCATTGGCCGCCGCCACCGAGGCAGGGACCGAAGCGGGCACATCTGTTCTCTGGACAGGTTGCGGCACACTTCGAGGAACCGTTACAGGTGCCGGTGCAGGCGTGCTACCCACAGCACCATCAAGATCGAGTGAGGCAAGCTGGCTTGTCCGTCTGGCATCGGTATCGGACTGTATCCGGCTCGCCAATGATTGTGCCTGCTGGCGCTGCTCCAGCGGGATAAACCCATCCATCTGCTGCAGCCCCGGCCCGGCCTGTGGTAGCCCGGCGGCATTGGCCAGAGTCATCAGGGCATAGGCGCGTACCCAGTCCTTCTGGGCCAGATCCCCGTTAAAATGGGCGATCCCCAGCAAATATTGCGCTCGTGGATCACCGCGGTCCGCGGCAGCACGAATATAAGGCATCGCCTCATCACGTCGGCCATCCTGAAACAGCAACAGACCATAATTGTCCGCCGCCTTCAGATGTCCTTTTTGTGCGGCCTGTGCGTAAAATAATTCGGCCTGTTTTGTATTGGCTTCCACCCCGCGCCCCAGCCGATAGGCTTGCGCCAGATTGAACAGTGCATCAGGATCACCTTGTGATGCAGGAGCACGCCACTCCCGAACGGCACGCTCGAAATCACCGCGGGACCAGGCATCTACCCCTGCCTTTACATCCGCCAGAGCAGGCGACGCCAGACTCGCAGTTGCAGCGCCAAGTGCGATCAGGGGCATCAGCCATTTCATTCCGCGCGATCCTTTGTTGTTCATGTGCCTAACTGACATAGTGAACACTTCATTAGCAAAGGGTTTATGAATAACCGGTTCAATAGAAAAAGCCAAAAAAGTATTAACAACCTAAAATTAACCGATTTTCGTTCATCAGAAAAAATGACCTGCAAAAGGATTAACCAAAAATTAGGCGTATCCTGCGATTTCTCCCGTGAAGATTTTTAACAAGCGTCGGTTTTCAGAAGAATTGACGGCAGTTCCAAGGGGAAGCGCACAGTGCGGGTATTGGCTTTGGCATCGCAAAAAGGTGGGTCGGGCAAAACAACCTTGTCCGGCCATCTGGCCGTGCAGGCGCAGCGTTCCGGAGCGGGGCCTGTCGTGCTGATTGATATTGATCCCCAGGGATCTCTGGCAGACTGGTGGAACGAGCGCGAAGCAGAATATCCCGCTTTTGCGCAAACCAGTGTCGCCCGCCTTGCCAATGACCTGCAACTCTTGCGCCAGCAAGGGTTCAAACTGGCGGTTATTGATACTCCTCCTGCCATTACCATGGCGATCCAGTCTGTTATTTCTGTAGCAGAACTGATTGTGGTTCCCACCCGCCCCAGCCCGCATGATTTGCGCGCTGTCGGTGCAACGGTGGATTTATGCGAGCGTGCCGCCAAGCCGCTGATCTTTGTTGTGAACGGGGCAACTCCCAAGGCGCGGATTACGTCCGAAGCTGCGGTGGCGCTGTCGCAGCATGGAACAGTTGCTCCGGTAACACTGCATCACCGCACAGATTTTGCCGCCTCCATGATTGATGGTCGCACGGTGATGGAAGTTGATGAAAACAGCCGCTCTGCCAACGAGGTCGCCGCTCTCTGGAATTATATTTCGGACCGGCTGGAACGCAATTTCCGGCGCACCGTGTTTGCTGCTCCCGCTACTTTTGCAGGCAGTCCCGCCTATCAGCGCAGCCAAAGTGGTTTTGGCCGCAGGGTCACCAACTGACAGGACGGAGTATCAGAACATGAAAGAAGCTTCCTTCGCCTCTCTCAACTCCGGATTGCTCGCTCGCAAGGGTGGTGCAAAACCCGCCATGCGGCCACAGCTTGGCGGCATTATGGCGCAGCTTGATCCGTCAGCAGAAGCAGGTTCGTTCCCTACTCTCACGCCCGACGCTCTGGAAGATCTGGGCTGGAACGATATGGGCGACACCGCCAGTATACCGCAAAATAGCGCCAATATACCGCAAAATAGAGAGAGTGCTGATCCTGCAGAAGCTCTCGCCAGTGCAAAGCCTGAACCGGAAGCAGAAGCAGAAGCAGAAGCAGAACCGGGCAGGAAAAAACCGCAAACCCGGCACGTTGTTCACGCCCAGCAGGAAGAAATCATCCGCCGGATGCGGTGTGACCGCTCCACGCAGCGGGCAGAAAAATCCGGGGCAAAACCCGTCGCATTTACACTACGCATCGACAAGGAGCGGCATCTCAGGCTCCGCCTCGCATGTACCATTCACAATCGCAGCGCCCAGCACATTGTCACACAGGCGCTCGATTCCTTTCTCGAAGAGATGAATGAGCTGGTGCCGCTTGCGGCGCAGATAGCTCGCAGATGACGTAATCCAAAGGGGGATGACACCATGACCCATAAACCGAACCACAAGGCATTTATCCGTGTTGCACTGACAGCAGCACTGGCAACAACAGCTCTGGCAGGGTGCAGCACCAAGGCTCCGCGCGCTGACCTGTCCGCCAGCAAGGCGCAGACCCAGCTGGCCAAGGGCAAGGTGGACAAGGCAATCGCCAATGCCGAAGAAGCGGTCATGGTTGATCCCCGTAACCCCTCCTATCGCGCTGTTCTGGGAGCTGCCTATATGGAAGCGGGGCGTTTCCAGTCTGCAGCAACCACTTTTGATGATGCGATGAAGCTGGGTGACAATTCACCGCGCACCGCATTGTCCCTGGCTCTGGCCAAGGTCGCCATTAACGACAGTGCTGGCGCTCAGGCCATTCTTCATGACTGGCGCGACGAAATCGCGCCTTCCGATCTTGGCCTTGCCACCTCTCTTGCCGGAAACCCGAATCGGGGCGTGCAAATCCTCTCCGATGCGATGCGCAACGGAGACAACTCACCCAAGGTTCGTCAGAATCTTGCCTATTCCTTCGCTTTGGCCGGAGACTGGCGTTCTGCCCGTCTGATGGCAGCAGAGGATGTGCCGGCCGGACAGATCAATACACGGATCGGCGAATGGGCATCACGCGCCGCTCCTGCCCAGAATCAGGAACGTGTCGCCGCCCTGATCAATGCTCCGATGCGGACTGATACCGGACAGCCTGAGCGTCTGGCACTGGCCAACTTCCCCAGTGCCGAACAACTGGCGTCGGAAGCCTCTGCCCTGGTGCCACTGGCGCAGGCTGAACAAGCCACCCGGAACGCTGCTGAATATAATCCGGGCGAGGAACTGCCTCCGCTGCGTCCCTATGAGGACACACCGGCAGAAGTTGTCCGCGTAGCTGATGCCCCGACGGCCAAGGTGGAAAACCAGTCTCTTGCAGAACTGGCCAGAAATCCGGTTACTCCGGAAGTTGCGGTGTCTTCCTACAAGGCGCCCGAAGTCAAACGTCCGGCCAATTTCGAGCAGGCTTTTGCGGCACCCGCCCCCAGAGGAGGCACAGTGACCGAAGTGGCCGCCCAGACCATGCAGTTTGCCACAAGCCCGACTGTGCAAAAGGCCCCGGTTCGTTATGGCGCTACTCCCGCCAGAAATCCGGCACAGGCCAGCAAACGATCTGCATCCAACGGTGCGCATCTGGTCCAGCTCGGCTCATTTGCCAGCGAACAGGGCGCCCGCCGTGCATGGGGTATTTATGCCTCGCGCTGGCCGGAACTGGCCAATTACGACATGGTGATTACCGAAGCGCGCGTAAGAGGAAAGAACTACTTTCGCGTATCAGCCGGTGGTTTCCAGAAAGTTGGCGCGACATCCATGTGCGGGAAAGTCAAGGCCAAAGGCCAGGGCTGTATCGAATGGGCTGAAGGCCGTCCTCTGCCCGGTGCACTGGATAATGATGTAAGAATGGCAGCGCGGTAACCCACCGACTATATTTTTGCCACAATTCAGTTCTAATACGTAGTTGAGCAGCGAAGTGCCTCCCTGTTTTTCAGGGGGGCATTTTTCGTTTAACTGTAGTATTTGTGAAGCAGCATTGCCGAAAATAATATATTGTTTTGTGATATTACAAAACGATTTCCACGCCACCTTTGAATAGTGCCGTCACCCGCCCCTGGGCAGGCTGCCGGTCAAACGGTGTATTACCCGCGCTCGCTTCCATTTTTCTGCTATCCACGATCCACGGGCTTTCCGTATCTATCAGCGCAATATCTGCCTCAAGCCCCGGCTCAATGGAGCCGGCGGGCACTGCCAGCAATGTCGCGGGGTTGTGCGCGACAAGGTCAAACATCCGCTGCATGGGAATCACATCATCGCGCACCAGAGTCAGCGCCATGGCCAGCAATGTTTCGGCCCCAGCCATACCCGGTTCGGCATCAGCATAAGGAAGGCGTTTGTCTTCCGGTCCGCGCGGATCGTGTCCGCTGGCAATAATATCTATGGTGCCATCGGCTATGGCCTCGATGACGGCAAGCCTGTCAGCCTCGCTTCTCAGGGGAGGAGACAGGCGGTTAAATGTACGAAAATTCCCAATCGCAAGATCGGACAGCATGAAATGCGCCGGTGTTACGCCCGCCGTCACTGCCACCCCGCGTTTTTTGGCTGAGCGGACAATATCCAGTGCAGCCCCTGTTGTTACCTGCCGGATATGAAGCCGCGCTCCGGCCAGTTCGGCAAGGGCAATATCGCGTCCCACTGCCAATGCCTCTGCCTCTGCCGGGGCACTGGGCAAGCCAAGGCGTGTTGCGATTTCTCCGGCAGTAGCCACCGCATGATGTACCAGAGCGGCATCCTCGCAATGGCTGACAACAACCATATCCAGCATCGCTGCATATTGTAGCAGACGAAGCATAACGCCCGAATCTGCTATCCATTCACGCCCGGTTGCCACCCCTTTTGCCCCTGCCTCGCGCATAAGGGCAAGCTCGGCCAGTTCTGTGCCTTCAAGCCCGCATGTTGCCGCAGCCAGCGGGTGAACCCAGAAATCCGGCTTGCCCGAATAGGCGACAAACTGAATCCGGCTGGGCACATCCAGCACGGGAGACTGATCCGGCATCAGGGCTGCACGGGTTATCCCGCCGAAATGGAAAGCAGGTTTGTCTATCGCAAAAACACCCAGATCAATCAGGCCGGGGGCAAGGGTTTTTCCTGCGGCATCCACGCATAGATCATCCGGCCTTGCGACCTCATCCCCAAGCGCGTCTATCAGTCCATTATCCAGCCGCACCTGTTGCTGCTGAACACCAATCGGCGTCACAACCCGCGCGTTGATGAAAGTGACGGGACGGTGCTGCCTCATACCCATTCTCCATCACTCCAACCCGGAATCCTGCGCGCCTTGCGGGTCAGCACGTCCAGACAGGCCATGCGAATCGCCACACCCATGTCCACCTGTCGGGTAATGATGGAGCGATCCAGCATATCTGCCACGTCGCTATCGATCTCGACCCCGCGATTCATCGGGCCGGGATGCATCACCAGAGCTTCGGGTGCGAATGTCTCCAGCCGGGTGCGGGTCAGACCGTAAAGATGGTGATATTCACGCGCGGAAGGAATAAACTGACCCTGCATCCGTTCATTCTGGAGCCGGAGCATCATCACCACGTCGCTACCCGGCAGGGCAGCGTCAAAACTGTGAAAAGTCTCCGCCCCCATGGCCTCTATGCCCGCTGGCATCAGCCCCGGCGGAGCACATAATCGCACACTCGCCCCCAAAGCCTGCAAACACAAAATATTGGAGCGCGCGACCCGGCTATGCAGGATATCGCCACAAATCGTAACGACCAGGCCGGTAAAGTCCTCTGCCCCATATCCGCGTTCTCGCAGGGCATGGCGCAGGGCAAGCGCATCAAGCAAGGCCTGGGTCGGATGCTCATGCTGCCCGTCTCCGGCATTAAGCACGGGGCAATCCACCTTGTCCGCAATAAGGGATACAGCACCGGAACTTCCATGACGGATAACAATGGCATCAGCCCGCATGGCATTGAGGGTAATGGCTGTATCAATCAGCGTTTCGCCCTTTTTTACGCTGGATTGTGCCGCGTGCATATTCACGACATCGGCACCAAGGCGTTTGCCTGCAATTTCAAAGCTGAGCAGGGTCCTTGTCGAGTTTTCGAAAAAGGCATTGATGATTGTGAGGCCCGACAGTGCATCGCTATGCTTGGCGGATTGCCGGTTAAGCGTCACCCATTGCTCTGCCTCATGCAGAAGATAAAGGATTTCATGGCGCTCAAGATGGCCGATTCCCACCAGATCCCGGTGGGGAAACGCGCGTCTGCCGGCTGGAAAGCGCCCTGCGCCTGACTGATTTCTGGTTGCACTCATCAAAGCCAAGCCCTTAATCGATCAATCAGACCGGCTCAAGCGGTTTCAGGTGGCTATTCTGTCTTGCACCTATTAGGTCGGGTATTCCACTGGCATAAAGGGCATTACGAGCATGAGCTTTGCAGGAAAAGTCTGGCGACTTCTGGTTGGCATAAAAGATGGCCTGGCCCTGCTGTTTCTCCTGTTATTCTTTGGCCTTCTGTTTGGGGCGCTTTCTGTCAGGCCAAGTCCGGCAATGGTGCGCGAAGGTGCCCTTCTGCTTGAGCTTGACGGTTATGTTGTTGAAGAAAAATCTCTTATCGACCCGATAGCGGTTCTGGTTTCCGGTCAGGCGCCGATTCAGGAATATGACGTGCAGGAACTGGTCCATGCGCTTGACGCGGCTGCCACTGATGACAGGATCAAGACAGTCGTGCTTGATCTGTCCCGCTTTATGGGCGGAGGACAGGTTCACTTGCAGGATATTGGTGCGGCTCTGGACAGGGTGAGAGAAGCCAAAAAACCCGTCCTGACCTATGCCGCCGCCTATGCCGATGACGCGATGATGCTGGCCGCCCATTCCAGTGAAGTGTGGGTTGATCCACTGGGTGCCGCCGTAATTGCCGGTCCGGGCGGAGAGCGCCTTTATTACGGTGATCTGCTGAACCGGCTGGATATCAATGCACGGGTCTATCGTGTCGGAACATACAAAAGTGCGGTCGAACCTTTCACCCGTAGCGACATGTCTCCCGAAGCACGGGCGAATTACGAAGCACTGTACGGAGCCTTGTGGGCAGAATGGCAGGCCAATGTTACCAAAGCCCGGCCCGGCCTGAATATCGCTGCAGCAACAACCGACACTGTTGCTCTGGTAACCGGTGCCCAGGGCGATCTGGCCACTGCGGCCAAAGAAGGCGGGCTTGTTGACCGGCTCGGAACAAGGGTTGAGTTTGGCAATCGCGTGGCCGAAATCTCCGGCGCGGATGAATGGGACAAGACACCCGGCAGCTTTGCCCATACTGACCTGGACGCGTGGATGGCCGATAATCCACCCGAAAAACCGGGAAAAGCTATTGGCGTAGTCACCATTGAAGGAGAAATCGTTGACGGCGATGCCGGTCCAGGAACCGCGGGCGGAGAACGGATAGCCAGCATCCTTGACGATGCGCTTGAAGATGACCTCGCTGCTCTGGTCGTGCGGGTCAATTCTCCGGGGGGGTCAGTGTTCGCATCGGAAGAAATCCGGCAAGCCATTATGCGGCACAAGTCAAAAAATATCCCTGTTGTCGTGTCCATGGCCAATGTGGCGGCAAGCGGCGGTTACTGGGTTTCAACCCCGGCGGATCGTATCTTTGCCGAGCCTGAAACCATCACCGGCTCCATCGGTATTTTTGCCGTTGTTCCCACTTTTGAAAAAGTCGCTGCCCGCTGGGGCGTGGGAGTTGATGGAGTGCGGACGACTCCGCTTTCAGGCCAGCCGGATCTTATTGGCGGCTTTACGCCAGAGGTCGATACCATTCTGCAAAGCTCGATCGAGGACGGTTATCGGGATTTCATTACGCGGGTTGCACAATCCCGCAAAATGAGTCTTCAACAGGTTGATGCCATAGGTCAGGGGCAGGTCTGGGATGGCGGAACCGCACGGCAGAATGGACTAGTCGATCAATTTGGCGGATTGCAGGATGCTTTGGCATGGGCTGCCAAAAAAGCAGGCATTGAAGAGGGTGACTGGCACGCAGAATATCTAGGTGACACGTCAGATGAATATGACACATTGATGCGACAGTTTCTGACATCTGCGACCAGTAACCGGCTCAATACAGGCGCAAACCGGACACCGGCCAATGATATCTTCGCACTCATCTCGCGCCAGCAGACTGATCAGGCCAATCTGGTTGAGCGTGACTTTTCACTGATTATGCAAATCAGGGGGATGCAAGCCTATTGCCTCGAATGTTCCCATAATCGCTATCGTCCCGTCTCCCGGGCGCAAGCGACAGCATGGCCGGCGCTTCTGGGGCACTGGATATCCGGGCGCGGAACCTAGATGCAGGGAACATAGATACAGGGCTGCACAGATCCATCTTGCTATCCGCCCTCGGCCATGGCAAAGGCCCGCCCCTGTCCATACACTTGAGTATGAACGGGCGCGTAGCTCAGTGGTAGAGCACCCCCTTCACACGGGTGGGGTCGCAGGTTCAATCCCTGCCGCGCCCACCATCTTTTCAATGCCTTAGGCAAGTTGGTTTTGCGTCCCATGAAATAAGCATGGAAGAGGCTGTACGGGCCGACCTTGAAGCTGCGTGCTAGTTCCCTTCTCAGCTCCGTACGATTTCGACTACGATGCAAAACATAGACGACCTGCAGATCGGCCCAAGTCGAGCGCGACGAAATCTAGCTTCCTACGCAGGCTGCGTGGCTCAAGACGTTCGAAGATGAACTACTCGCCTTTCTACAAGCCAAGCATAATGATCAGGTCGATAGCACTGTTCAATTTCTGGCTGCACTCAACACGGGCCGGGTTGGACATCTCGCGGAGATGGCTAGGCGGAGATGAGAGCCCAATCGAGCGCATTACGGACTGACGCTGTCACCTTGCCTACTTTGCCGCCATCCTGATCGCGCCGTCAAGCCGGATTGTTTCGCCGTTCAGCATCGCATTAGCGATGATGGCCCCAACCAACTCGGCATATTCCTCGGGCCTACCGAGACGGCTGGGGTGCGGGACCTGCGCGCCGAGTGAGTCCTGCACTACCTGCGACATCCCTGCCAGCATCGGGGTCCAGAAAATTCCCGGCGCGATGGTCATGACCCGTATCTGCGATTGCGCCAGTTCGCGCGCGATTGGCAGCATCATCGCCGCGACCCCTCCCTTGGACGCAGAATAAGCCGCCTGCCCGATCTGCCCCTCGAATGCGGCGACGGAGGCGGTGTTCACGATCACGCCGCGCTCCTCGCCAATCGGTTCTGCCTTCGTCAGACGCGCAGCGTAGCGCGACAGCACGTTGAAGGTGCCGATCAGGTTCACTTCGATCGCCTTGCGAAACAGGTCGAGCGGGTGCGGATCGCCTTCACGTCCTACCACTTTCGCACCAGGTGCGATGCCGGCACAATTCACCAGGATGCGAGCCACGCCATGTGCGGCCTCCGCTTCGTCCAGCGCCGCATCGACGCTGGCCGGATCAGTCACGTCGACCTTTGCGAAACGCGCACCAATGGTGGCTGCATGCGCCCTTCCCGCCACTTCCTGCAAGTCGAAGATCGCAACCTTCGCACCCGCTTCGGCCAGCATTTGTGCGGTTGCACCGCCAAGCCCCGATGCCCCGCCCGTCACGACAGCGGCCAAACCTGCAAGTTCCATTACCCTGTTCCCGTTAGATGCGTTCGAGCGCGATTGCCGTCGCCTCACCACCGCCGATGCAGATGCTGGCGATGCCGCGCTTGAGGTTGCGGTTTTCCAGCGCGCCGAGCAGCGTCGTCATGATCCGCGCGCCCGATGCGCCGATCGGGTGGCCCAGCGCACAGGCTCCGCCGTTGACGTTCAGCCGGTCCCGCTCGATGCCTAGCTCACGCTCGGCAATCAGCGCGACGACAGCAAACGCCTCGTTGACCTCGAATAGGTCGACGTCGTCAATGCTCCAGCCGATCCGCTCCAGCAGCTTACGCGTGGCGAAGACAGGCGCGGTTGTGAAGCGGGCGGGCTCGTGCGCGTGGGACGCATGGCCGACGACGCGCGCAACCGGGCTCATGCCCAGTTTCCCGGCAGTTGATGCCCGGCACATGATGAGCGCCGCTGCTCCGTCGGAAATCGACGAGCTGTTCGCCGCGGTGACAGTGCCCTCCTTGGCGAATGCGGGCCTGAGCGTCGGGATTTTGTCGATGTTGGCCTTGCCGGGTTGCTCGTCGATAGCGACGACCGTCTCGCCCTTACGCAATTTCACCGCTACCGGGATGATCTCGCGATCGAAGGCGCCAGCATCCTGCGCCTGCTTGGCAAGGTTCAGGGACCGGATGGCGTATTCATCCTGCGCCTCGCGCGTGAATTTATATTCCTGCGCTGCATCCTCGGCAAAGGCGCCCATCAGCTTGCCGGGGTTGTAGGCGTCCTCCAGCCCATCGAGGAACATCGAGTCCTTGACGACATCGTGGCCGATCCGCGCGCCGCCGCGATGCTTCTGCAGCAGGTAGGGGGCATTCGTCATGCTTTCCATTCCGCCCGCGACGACCACGTCCACGCTACCGGAAACAAGCGCATCGTGCGCCATGATCGCGGCCTGCATGCCCGAGCCGCACATCTTGTTGACGGTTGTTGCAGGCACATGTTCACCCAAGCCGGCATGGATCGCCGCCTGTCGTGCAGGAGCCTGCCCCAATCCGGCAGGCAGGACGCAGCCCATGATGATCTGGTCGACCGCAGAACCCTCGATCCCCGCGCGGGCCGCCGCGGCCCTTACCGCCTCGGAACCGAGGATCGGGGATCCGACCTCGGAAAGCACGCCCTGCATGCCACCCATCGGCGTGCGAGCATAACTGGCTATGACAATGGGATTGGCCATGCGCTACTCCTGCGGATATCGAATCGGGCCGCCATGATGCTGACCGCTATCGGGTAAATTGCATTAGCTCCACGCTGGTGCAGAGCCCTCGGCCATTTGGACGACCAAGCGGAATTGCACCCCGTGTTAGAAAGGGCGTGTTTGTGGCCTCATTGCAAGTTTTCTGGCCCAGCCGTTTCTTGACAGGTGAGCAATGCCCTTTCAGTTTCAATTTTGACGCAACCAAATTCAAGGTTGGCTCCGTCGTTAGCTATCGTGTGACCACGATGGGTGACTTTCCTTTCGTGGGAGAATTGCCCGAAGTGCACACAGATCATGTGCTGATTGCCGGTGAACCCGGCAATCCAGCAGTCATCTACAAGGGCGCCCGCGA
>JBKEEC010000142.1:0-3674 GCA_047975785.1 Sphingomonadaceae bacterium
ATTCTGCTGCTGTCAGGCTGCGCCATAATAGCAGCCCCTGCCCAGGCAGACACGCTGCGAGAAGCATTGACGGAAGCCTATGCTTCCAACCCTGTCCTGCAAGCAGCACGAGCTAGGCAGCGCGCAACAGATGAAAATGTCGTGATAGAAAAGTCCGCCGGACTTCCCTCGGCCAGCGCATCGGCACAGGAAGTTGAGTTTTTACTACAAAATGACACCACCGGCACGGTATTTGGCCCTGATCGCCAGATAGGCGCAGGGGTTGACCTGTCTGTTCCGATATATTCCGGCGGTTCGGTCAAAAATTCGGTCAGGGCGGCCAAAACGCGGGTGAAAGCAGGCCAGGCCGATTTGCGCGCGACCGAATCCTCTGTCTTCAGCCAGGTGGTCGCCGCCTATATGGATGTTATCCGTTCTGAAGCCATTGTTGGCCTGTCCGCCAATCAGGTGCGTGTGCTGGAAGTCAATCTGCAGGCCACCAGTGACAGGTTTGAGATTGGCGATCTGACCCGCACTGACGTTGCCCAGTCAGAATCGCGTCTGGCCCTGTCCCGCTCTGATTTGCGCTCGGCACAGGCCAATCTGGTCGCAGCACGTGAAAACTATATCGCTCTGGTCGGCTCCGCCCCGAATCAGTTGCAACCGCCTCCGCCCCTGCCAGGCCTGCCCGACAGTATCAGCGAGGCACAGGCTATTGCGCTGGAATATAATCCTGATCTTCTCGCCGCGAAAGAACAGGCCAAGGCAGCAGAGTATGATATAGATGTAGCAGGTGCAGGGCGTTTGCCGCGCATTTCCCTGTTTGCGGGGGGGGACTACTCCAACTACCTCGATTCCCTCACCGCGCTTGATGGCAGTAAACTGCCACAAACATCAACCACCGCACAGGCAGGTGTGCAATTGTCCATTCCGTTGTTTCAGGGCGGGCGACCCGCCGCGATGGAACGTCAGGCCCAGGCCCGCGCTGCAGCCGCACTGGAAAATGAAATTGGTGCGGAACGCAATGTCATTGCGCAGGTGCGCTCTTCGTGGTCGAGCTGGAAGGCTGCCCATTCTATTGTGGAATCCAGCCAACAGGCCGTATCCGCCGCAGAACTGAGCCTTGAAGGTGTAAGGGCCGAAAATACCGTGGGCAACCGCACGATTCTCGACATCCTGAATGCCGAACAGGAATTGCTGCAATCCAAGGTGCAACTGGTAACGGCACGGCGCAATGCCTATGTTGCCGGTTTTTCCCTGCTTGCAGCCATGGGGCGTGCAGAAGCGCGTGACCTTGGACTGGGGGATGAAGAAGGCCTGCTCTATGATCCAACCCTCAATTACACGCGGGTTCAGGCCATATGGTTTGACTGGGAGCGGGACCCTGATCCGCAAGCCCAATCCACGCGCACCGTTGACATCCCCGCTCCGGATGCGACAATCCCTCCGCAATGATAGACGGGGATCATTGTCTGGTGTATAACTGCAACAACAGAAAAGCGTGATGAGGGACGATGGCACAACAGGGTGAAGCTTCGGTCGAGGAAATACTCGAATCCATCAAAAAGGTGATTGCGCGCGATAATCTCTCCTGGGCAATGGAAATGCGCCGCCAGCGTGAACAAAAAGGACTGCGCGAAACCGGCGATAATGCTGGCCAGCCGATGTCAGCGGATGACACGGGATCTGCTGATGGCAGTCTGGATGATAACATTCTGGATCTTGGCAATGCGGGCTATGACGCCGCACCGGATACACCGGATTCATCATTTGTGCCCGAAGAAGCAGGCGATTATGACGGCTACGAAGAAGAGTTTACAGATGAACCGGACCCTGATTTTCCAACCATGACACCCGAAGAAGAATCGTCATCACCTTTGACAAGCGAATCTTCCCGCTCCTCCATGCGTGATAATCTCGCTGCTCTTGCCATGCTGGCCCAACCCGGAGCACAGCCGCAAATCGTGCGTTCCGGTGAAACATCGCTGGAAGGCCTGGTCCGCGAAATGCTCCGGCCGATGCTGGCTGAATGGCTGGACAAAAACCTGCCCGGCATGGTGGAAAACATGGTGCGTGATGAAATTTCCCGTATCGCAGGAAAACGCAGCTAAAGCTTTTCGCGTAAAGCTTTAATATCAAATTCCAATGGGCCAGATTTGTCAGGGCGCGGCTTGCTCCTGACTTTCAGGAGGACTGGCTTCCTGCGAAGCTTCTTCGGGGAGTGCTTCGGGCGGCAGGCCGCGCGCTTCGATCATTTCTGCGGCTTCATCAAGAGCACGCGCCTCACCGACAGTCACCCCGCCCGGTCCCGGTTCTGTATCGGAAGGGCTGCATGACGCACACAAGGCAGCCAGCACAGGCCCGCCATATAAACAGAATTTACTACGCATATTATAACCGCCCGACAGAATGGCCTCTCCGCTTCAGCTACAGCATTGCGCTTAGAGCGGGATGACATATGACAGAATCACATCCCGCTCTTTATACTTTTGTTGTCGTGTGATTTTTTGACAAAAACCGGTGTCCACTTTTTGTCATCACACTCTAAATGTTGAACCAGACACAATGCTGTAGTCTGTGACTCCTCCGCATTTTCCAAGCCAGAAAAGTCTACCAAGTTTTTTTTGAAAATGCTTTAATTGGCCGTAGAAGATGCCGTGGAAGATTGAGCATTACGCTCTGCAGTTTCGGCTTCTTTTGCCGCCCTGTTGGCATCTTCTGCAGCATTAACGGCTTCTGCCGCTGCTGTTTCAGCTTCTCCGGCTGCAACATCAGCCGCATTTGCTGCATTGACAGCGGCATCTGAAGAAATATCGCTGCCCGCTTCCGGGTCGGCCACCGGCTCATCCGGCACATTCTTCATGGCCTGATCTGCAGGCATTTCTACAGTATCAGGGGTAATTTCGCTCGACGCATCATCCGTGCTGCCACAGGCGGCAAGCATTATCACGGACAAGGTGGTTGCAGCCAGAAGTGCGGTCTTTTTCATGTGCTTTCCTTAATTTCTTACCCCGACATTATGCCTGAAGGGATTTTGTTTGGCTTTGCTGTTTCTTTAACCGCCTGCAAGCGTAACGGCAATTACCAGTTGGGCCTGTTCCGGAGACTGCCCTTTCTCCGCGGCCTGATTTTACCGGGTCCATTCATCACTATGTGCCAATAGCAATTTCTGCCAGACTCCCTGCATTATTGCGATTTAATATTGAATCAGATGCGATGTTGTAATTGTTTGTTCTGCCGCATTTTCCAGGCCGAAAAAGCCTATCAACTTTTTCTGAAAATGCTCTAGATTACCTTCCCATGACTGACCTGTTTGCCGATGACCTGCCTCCACCGGGAAGTGCGCCTGAGCAAACACGTGATGATGCTCCGCTGGCTGATCGTCTGCGTCCGCAATCGCTTGACCAGATTATCGGGCAGGAACATCTGACCGGACCTGAAGGCCCCATTGGTCGCATGGTCGGTGCAGGGCGCCTGTCCAGCATGATCCTGTGGGGACCTCCCGGAACAGGAAAAACCAGCATAGCGCGATTGCTGGCAGATAGTGTCAATATGCGCTTTGTAGCTATCAGCGCGGTATTTTCCGGCGTTGCCGATTTGAAAAAAGCTTTCGCCGAAGCAGACAAGGCCGCTGAAGCGGGGCAACGCACCCTGCTGTTTGTAGATGAAATCCACCGCTTCAACCGGGCACAACA
>JBKEEC010000143.1:0-4886 GCA_047975785.1 Sphingomonadaceae bacterium
GAGTTTCACGTATCCCAGCTTCTTCAACTCGCGGCTGATGTTGGTTGCGTCGAGCGAGACTGCAAATTCGTCATAAAGCCACTGGGCAAGGTCGATCAGGCGCCAGCGCACTACCCCGTGGATCGCCGGGATCGGGCCGCTCTCGACAACATCGACCAGCGCCTGACGCTGTGCATCGTTCAATCGCGAACGCGGGCCGGGTGCCTTGCCATCCTGAAGTCCATCGGGACCACGGGCGTTGAACCGGATCACCCAGTCCCGCACGATCTGAAGCGTCACACCCCCAATCTTCGCGGCCGCTGTCCGGCTGCCCCCATCGTAAATCTCGGCCAGCGCCAACAGCCGCCGTGTCTGGTTCGCGCTCTTTGTCAAACGCGCCAACCGCCGCAGCGCCGAACCGTCAAAATCATCCCGCAAACCTATCGCAGTGCCCATGTCCGAAACCTCCATAGTTCGAAACCATAGATTCAGACTTTCAGGCCCTTTGGAATCCTCCCGCGTGAGTCACCCACAGCGCAGGTTGGTATTACTGCCCGGCAGGTTGAGATCATGGTTCTGGTTGGCAAGGGGTTTTCCAACAAGGAGATTGCCCGTCTGCTGGAAATATCGCCTGAAACTGTAAAATCACATTTGAAAGAGATTTTCCTGCGCTTTGGCTTGCGCAACAGGGTGGAAGCGATCGACTTCATTCGTCAACAAGGTGTCGGGTAATCACCGGCACGCAAACGAACCTTGAAAATGCTGCCCCTTCCGGGATGACTGGCGACCGTAACACTGCCCCCCATTTTTTCAACGAGATCGCGCACGATAGTCAGCCCAAGACCGACATTACCAGTGTTCCTGTCTCTATCGGCGGGCACCTGATAGTGGGCCTCGAATATCCGTTCAACATCCGCCTCAGCAATGCCACCCCCACTGTCACAGACCCAGATCTCGGCCCCACCTTTTCTCTTGCGGCGAACGCCGACAAGAACGCCACCTTGATGTGTATATTGCAGAGCATTGTGAACAAGATTGCGAAGAATGCGCTCAAGAAAATTCACATCTGCGCGGCATCGGAAACTAGTGTTGACCACTCTCAGGCGCAGTCCCGTTTCGAGGGCGAGAGGGCCGGTCTCATCCCTGATCTGCCTGAACAGCGACATAAGCGGAATATCAACCAGCACAGGCTCAGGCACCCGGTCCTTCACCCATGCAAGCTGGGAAACGCTCTCGATAATCGCGTTTGCCGAGAGCACGCAGCGTCTTGATGACACAAGAATGTCCTGGCTGGAGGTAATGGATTCATCGCGGGATAATTCATCAAGGAACAATCTTAACGCATTAATCGTCTGCCTCAGATCATGTGTCACTGATCGCAGGAAGTGCTCGCGCAGGGCCGCATCGGAGAGGCTCCGTTCAGCACTCCTCCTTTCATTTTCAAGCGATAGAGCAAGCGCATCACCCAGATTGCGCAAATGGATATTCAGGTTTGCAACGCGCAGATGCTGGATATGCACGGCGTAGCCAATCCCGATCGACAGGCAAAAGCCGAAAATCAGGATTCCCGCCTGCAACCCCCACAATGGCGGCTGTTGCCACAGCAGGAATATCAGACTCGGCAAAAAGAGAATCGCCCTCCCGCCGATAAGCTGGAGCAGCAATTTAGCCGATAGTGCAGCCGATGCGATGCCGGCCGCCATCAGCAGAATCACAAGGATGGTGATCTGCTCATAATCAACGATACTGATGAGGAAGACCATCGCGCCTCCCCAGCCAGCCATGATAACGCCGTCACCGAACTGGACGAGAAACCGTATAAGCGGGGTGTTCTGTATGATTTGGCGATCTGATCTGGCCAGCAGATAAAACCAGATGAAGATAGCAATCAGCGTGGAGCCTATCTGGACTGACAGGAAGATGATGGCCTCAAGAGCATCAACGCCCGATGCCAGAAGGATCACACCAAAAAAAATCGCTGCATTGAAATTGACCAACAGCACAATCCAGCCTTCACGGACTGCGGAGATCAGCAGGGCCTGACGGACCTGTTCCGGCTCGGTGGCTTGTGACGCGGCCAGAACCTCACCCGGCGCGGTTTCACCAAACGGGACCGGATCACTCACGCCTGTTCCAGATGGTCAACGGCGCCATCGCGAACAGGCAGTGAAAGGTGAGCCAGAAAAAGAAAATATAGATTGGAAACAGAATGGCCGACCTTGCTGTGCGAATATAGGCCGTCATCGCCCAGACCTGACTCCTGCTGTCCATGTCTTCGAATCCCGGCACAGTCACGATTATGCTGTCAAACCAGGCTATCGCAAGCACAGAGAGCAAGGTCGCAGGCACGAACACGCTCAGCCCGCCAAGCACATAGAGCGGACCAGTAACCAGCCCGACCCGCCAGAGGACAGGGACCATAATCGAAGCGATGAAAAAACCGGAAAGCGCTGAATACATGGCGTCCTTCCATGGATGGATGCTGATACCAAAGGCCCGAAGTATGTTGTCCATCAAAAGGGCCGCTACAAATACGACCATAGAACAGACAAGGTGACTTGCCAGATATTGAGGCCAGCGTAGTGGTTTTGTATCCTTGGGCAGCATTTCTTGCCTGAACCTGTTATTACTGTTTCTTGTCCGGGCATTTTATAACCCTCGCAGTTGCCGTGCAACGCCACAGCAACAGGCTCCTACACTTCACGCGGAAATACTCTACGCGTGTCACATGGCCTTCGCGTTGTAGCATCCTTTTTAGCACAAGCCTGGCATTTCGTTCGGCCGTATTCCGCGAAGTCGCTGACCCGGATGCCTGAATTATGCGCGGGCTACAATTCTCGCTTCCGGCCACATCTTCCGGTCCGATGGCCGCAACGGCCACTGCGAATGGCAGGATGAGGCTCAGGCTTAATCCGCTCAGCATCATCTTTTTCCTCGTGACCCGTCATCTCCCGTGTGAGGACGAGCACATATATTTGCAGCGATCAGTCTTTTTTACTCTCCCCCATGTGGGGGGTGTCAGGAGACAAGGGAGTTTGCCAGATTTAGCTGATGCTTGCGCTGGTGCGGGCATAATCCCTGCCATTACGGACCCGGCCAGCCCGCGAAGAGACAATATTCGTTACTCTATCGGAAGAGGAGCACGTGCCATGTCAAAGGATCGTTCAGGACAATGCCAAATGGCAATATCACGCCAGTTGTTCGCCATCCTTCCAGCATTGCTGATCACCAGCATTTTCCTGTTTTCAGGACCCGCCCATGCCGGATCGTCGGAACGCTTTGGTGGATCGGGAGGGTCTTCGTTCACGATCGCCTGTCCGGGCATAGAAAAGATCAGCGGCATCAGGGTCCAGTCCGGGGCACTGATTGATGGTTTGTCCATCGCCTGCGATCCGGGGACACGCACGACCAGCAGCTTTACAGGAAGTGATGGCTCAGCAGGCAGTTCGGGAGGAAGCCGGGAAGATTACACTTTGGTCCGCGGACGTTTTCTCCGGCATGTCACGATCAGCTGGTGCGAACATCGCGGACGCACCTCTATCCGCTCGATCCGTTTCCAATATTATATTGCCGGCCAGCAGACCACGAATATGTCAAAGGTATATGGCCGCCAGTGCAATGCATCGAGTGGCAGTGGTTTTCAAGTTCTTATTGCCCCTCCTGGCCAGCATATTTACGGCTTTTACGGCAAATCGGGCAGCCGGATCGATTCAATCGGGATCATGTATCGCCCGATTCCGCTTACCGGTGGACGCAACATTACCATCCCTGCGGGCACAGTCATGGGCCCCTTGAATGCGAACATATTTTCCCGGCTTCGGGTGACATTGGACAGTCTGGGAGCTTATGGCCGGCAAGGCGGATATGTCCCGAATAATTCCACGATACGTTTCAATGGTCCAAATGGTGCAGTTAACCAGAATTTCGCTGCCATTCCCGAAATGACCTACCGTCGTGACAATGGCCGGTATCGAGTCGATGCATATCTGAATGACTTTTCAACCAGCAGAATCAATTTACGGGCGCTCCAGACGGCATTTCAGCTGGATATCGATTTCGAGACTGATGGCCGGGAAATCAAAGGATTTTGCCGGGTCAAGAAGATCGATGAGTCTTACCGCCTTTGCGCTGGTGAGGGCGACAAACTCATTCCGGATGCGCATATCGAAAACCCTCGCGCCCAACTTCGTATGGTGCCTGCACGGTTCAGCGGGCTTTGCGACAATGAGATGGTCAACTCCATTGTTCTGGTTCCTGCGGGCGCACAGGCGACAGGGACACTCAAGATTGCGGGGGACCGCGCCCTCATCCCCGATGTTCTGGAAAATTGGGTAAAGAACACCCTGCTCAACCGGATATTCAGGCAGATGATTGAAGACAAAGGCGATTATATCAGCCGGAGCATGGAAGCCGGCTTTCGTGAATCGGCGTCAGGCTGCGCGATGGCCACCCTCTTCAGAGATCGTTTTCTTGCCCCCTTGAACATAGGCCAGATCAACGCCGTGGGCATGCGCAACGGCCAGATCGTCGTCGAATTCTAGGATCGCCCTCACCATTCCGGTCCGCACCGCGATCATTCGCCTGTGCGGACAACAACCTGAAAGCCAGATTTTGGGAGCTTGCAATGAACATCCGAGACCATCTTCGTTCCGGCGGCCTTGCGATACTGGGGGCGGCCGTGCTGATAAAAATATCCGCACCCGCGCAGGCTGAAGGTTATCTGCAGCCGTTCATCGACGGGCGAAACAACGTCCACCGCAATATCAATGGCAAGGACCTTGATGCCTTTGCCACTACCCTGCGCGAGAGTGGGCGCCTCGTCATCGATATCGAGATGGAGAATATCCCCACATGCACACAATTGGCCAGACAATGCCTTCGCTTTCACCTCGTCTCTGCGCCCAATA
>JBKEEC010000144.1:0-10005 GCA_047975785.1 Sphingomonadaceae bacterium
TATCCAGAGAAGTTCCGAAGCATTTTTCACGCAATTGCCGGCCAATATTGATTACCATTTCGAACACAGGATTATTCGCGGTGACGGTCAGTTGCGGTGGCTTCGGTGGACATTGCGACGGGAAGGCCCGCCTGAAGGATCAGCCAGAATTGTATATGGTTCCGTGCAGGATATTACCAGTGCGCGGGCGAATGAAAGGCAGGTCAAGGCTCTCCAGCTCCGTGCGGAGCGACGAGTCAGGGAGCTCGATCGTCTTACCACCGAACTGGGAGTCGAAAAGCAACGCGCCGAACGCGCCCTGAAAGCCCGGACTGATTTTTTATCTTATATGGCGCATCAGTTTCGCACCCCGCTCAACTCATTTTTCGGGGCACTGGAACTTACATCCATTGAACCGCGCAACCCGGAGGATGAATATCGCCTGGCAATAGCCACCCGTGCCGCGGAACGACTGTCTTCTCTGGTTGAGGAAATTCTTTCCGAAGTGGATGAGGCACCGCAGGAAGTGCGCTTTTTTCATAGTCCGGTAGATATTGTCGAGCTGATCGAAAAAACAGATGAATACTGGCGAACAGTCCTGAGTGGAAGCGACAATTCCGAAGCTGTCAGCATAACTCAGGATGGCGCTCTGCCAGAATATCTCGACCTTGACCGGCTGCGCATACATGAAATGCTCGATAATCTGATCGGATGTTCCCTGACCAATACGGGAAAGGCACATCTCTCGGTTCGCTGGAATGACGGTTTGGCCATATCGCTCCTGTGCGATTCCGTCCCGCCTTCCCAAATTCCGGCACTTCTGGAGCAGGAACCACAACTGCGCCGCGTCTCGGCTCTGGTCAGGGGAATGGATGGCGTCATCAGGATCGGAGAAGGCGATGCGCCGCTTTTCACCGTTACTCTGCCAGCACAAATCGCCGAAACCCCCTCAGCCCCCAGCCTGCCTCCCTTGTTGAATCATATGGGCAAAACTCCCGAAGTTCTGGTTGCCGAAGACACGGAGAGCAACCGTTTCGTGCTTGTCAGTATGCTGGAGCAACTGGGTTGCCGTGTGCAAGAGGTAGAAAATGGTATTGAAGCACTGCAGGCTGCAACCAACCGCCCGTTCGATATCATTCTGATGGATGTGCAAATGCCGGTCATGAACGGCAATGAAGCCGTGCGCGCCATTCGTGAAGCAGATGAGCCATATTGCCAGACGCCGGTTATTGGTGTCACGGCACATACATTGAGTGAAGAGCGGGAGCGTTTGCTTGATGCTGGTATGTCGGCCTGTATTTCCAAACCGGTGCAGATGGCAGAATTACGCGCAGCACTGACTGCCGGCCTTACGGCTTTCGGGCAGCAGAATGAAGCTGTTCCGCGCTTTGACCCTGTCCGTTTTCGCGAAGCCTTTACCGCTCTGCCCGAAAATTACCGGAAGCCATTTCTTGATGCTATCCGGGATGATCTGGACAGGTTTGGCGCAGCCCTTCAAAATGCAGTCACAAGCGGCGATGAAGATCTTGCCGAAAAACAGGCCCATGCGATCAAGGGAGTTGCAGCCAATATCGGAGCAACCCATCTGCTATCTGGCATCGCCCGTTTCAGGGAGGGCGGCTCCGGCCAATGGGGCACAACCTGGCCGGAAATGTCTCGCGCTCTGGATGCAACCCGCACGGGATGCAGCGATCTGTACGATGCAATGATAGCCGATCAGGATAGCTGATCAGTAGGCCCCCCTGCCGCTCAGAATGGCCGGTATTGTCCGAAACAGAAGAGCCAGATCGGTCCGTATCCCCTGACACCTGAGATATGCGCGATCCATAACCACCTGGCGGTCAAACGGGATTTCTGCACGTCCGGAAACCTGCCATAGCCCGGTCATGCCCGGCTTTCCCTTCAGGCGGCACATGGCTCGGTCAGGATAGGCACCCACTTCGGCCGGCAGTGCCGGGCGAGGCCCTACAAGCGACATTTCGCCGCGCATGACGTTCCAGAGTTGCGGCAACTCATCCAGAGATGAACGGCGCAACCACCGGCCAACTCGTGTGATACGCGGGTCTTCGCGCATTTTGAAGCAAAACGCATCACGCTCATTGGCGTGCTTCAGGGCTGCAAGCCTGCTTTCCGCATTCTGGTGCATGGAGCGAAACTTGAAACAGGTAAAATTGCGTCCATCCTTGCCCACACGAATTTGCCGGAAGAAAACAGGCCCGTGATCTTCTCCCCTGATCAGCATGGCAATAGCGGCAAAAACAGGCAGCAACAGGATCATCACGACAATGGACAGGGCAATATCCAGATCTCGCTTTGCCAGGCGGGAAAGCCGCCCGCCCAAGCCTTTCTGGCGGATCATTTCGGCCAGCGCATGTCCTATGAAAGTCATATTTCCAAGCAAATAGCGTCTGGCCATCCGCCGCGGCTCCATGCACAGGCGCCATATCCATTCGCATCCGATTTTGCGGATTGGCAGGGGCGCGCGCGGAATACGGCCCGAATAATAATCAAACAGACCGCCAACCCCTATGATAACCGGCACGTCAAGTCTGGCGCGCATCCTGTGAAGCCAGGTTTCCTGAAGGGGGACACCGAAACCCGCCAACAGGATGCGCGCACCGGAACGGTTAATGCGCTCAATCAACCGTTCCTCATCTTCATGACTGAAATAGCCATGCCCTGTTCCGGCAATCTGCAAGTCAGGGTTACGCAGGATCATCTGTTCTGCAGCAGAATCTGCCACCCCCGGAGCCCCCCCCAGAAGGAAAAGAGGTTGTCCCTCACGGGCTGCTGCATCGCATAAAAGCGGAAACAGATCGGTTCCGTTCAGATTATCAGTGTAAGGTTGCCGCATCATGCCGGATGCTATCCGGATACCGATGCCATCCGGCAGGATCAGCGTGCTGGCCCTGAGAGCAGCAGCATAGTGACGATCACGATAATACTGATTGATGCAATGCGCATTGACGAAATTGACCAGTGCAGACTGTCCCAGCCGGGCATTGGCAACGATTTTGCACGCGGCCTCTTCCTGCTCCGCATTATAAAGATCAAGGCCAAACAGGCGGATCGTAGCAGGTTTTTCAGCCGCAAAAATACGGCCAAACAAATCGCATTCCTGGTAAAAATGCGCCGCGTCTTCAGGAAACCAGAATTTCATTGTGCGAACTCCGAAGGGATCTGATCGCAACGGAGCATCGAACGTGCCATTTACAAATTTTTACATTTTGTCAGTCTGTTAGAGGTCGCATCCCCGCAGAAATACGTAGTCGTGAAACATAAGGATTCGCATTTTGCGATTTTCCGACTGGCAGATTTTGCGAAATATCGCGCATTTTGCAAAAAATTACCCTGCCAGCAATGGACTGTCTATCCGAAATCCTTGGCAATCCGGCACTTTACACAAAATGGCACGCCTCATGAATTATCTCCGCCATATGATTGACGGAGCCTTTGGTGTGTCTCTTTTTGCCCGAATAAAAATTGATCCGCTGACACTGGTTCCGAACCAGTCGGCGCGGATTCCCGCATGGCTTCGTGCCATGCTGGCAGGGCTTGGTGCCTATGCTTCTGCTGAAGCCGCCAATCGTGTTGTTCGCCTGTGTGCCGTCTTTGTTATCGCCCGGCATCTTGATTCCGGCCTGCTCGGCTCTGCTGCGCTTGCCCTCAGCCTGTTCGAAATCATGCGGGCATTGACCAATGCCGGTATCGGCCAGCGCATTATTACGGCGAGCGCACAGGAGCTGGAGGCAATCTGTCGCACGGCCCATATGCTGTTCTGGCGGATATGTCTGGGTGTAGCTGCCCTGCAACTTGCCCTCGCAACAATGTTGTTTTTCATTTCCGGCCAGAGCGAGGCCGCCATGATGCTGGCGGTGTTGAGCCTGGTCTATCTTGTAATGCCGCCAGGTCTGGTCCCTGTCTTTCTGGTCATGCGCTCCGGAAAGCTGGGAACAACTGCCCGAATTTCTGCAACACAGTCCATGCTTGATCACATTCTTACCATGGTTCTGGTTCTGGCATGGCCTGGAAGCTGGGCGATCATCCTGCCCAAACTCCTGACTGCCCCCGTCTGGACCATGCTGGCACGCAAGGCTCACCGCTGGGAGTATGATGGCACCATTGCTCCGGCTCCTGTCCGCGAATTCTCAGCCTACGCTGCGGGCATACTCGGCAGCGAGATTCTGGGCGCAGTGCGTTTGCAGGGAGACAAGATCCTGATTGCTGCCTTGCTGGGCAATAGCGCGCTTGGGCTGTATTATTTTGCTTTCAACGCCGGGCTGGGCATCACACAGACACTGACGGGTGCATTCAACACGGTCCTCCTGCCGCATCTGTGCCTTGCCAAAGCGGGAACAGAGCGCACAAGGCGTCTGGGTATTGCCCTGATAATCAGCCTTTGCGCACTTGTTCCACTGGTAGCAATTCAGGTTTTTCTTGCCCCCTGGTATGTGCCCATTCTCTTCGGCGCACACTGGCAAAATGCAGCCCGGCCTCTCGCCATGCTTGCAATGGCAGGAATACCGCTGCTGTGCGCGTCGGCTCTTGGTGCGCATTTCCGTGCCAACAGCAAACCTGTGAATGAAGCATGGCTGAACTCCGCCGCGACACTGGCAGCACTGGCGCTACTGGCTCTCGGCTCCCTGACATCAATCACCCTTGCCTGTGCCGGATACACTCTGGGTCTGGCTCTGGTCTTCATCCCCGCAGCGTTTTTGATCCTTCGCCCACACACCATTTTCTTGTCTGACAAAGGAGTTCTCGCATGAGAACGCTACATTTCTCGGTTATCGTGCCCGTTTACAATGCCTGTGCAACCCTGTGCACTGCTGTAAAAAGTGTTCAGGCCCAGACTGAGCAGGATTGGGAAATGATCTTGCTGGATGATGGATCAACGGACAGATCCTTGCAGCTGATGCTCAGTTATCTGTGCGAAGACATGCGCATTCGCACCGTTACACAAGACAATAGCGGCGTATCGGCAACCCGCAATCTGGGAGCAGAATTTGCCCGCGGGAAATATCTTGCCTTTCTGGATGCCGATGACGCCTGGCACCCGGACAAGCTGGCTCGTCACCGTCAGTTTCATGAGGAAAATCCTGATCTGGCCGGTTCTTTTGCCCGCGTCGCCTTTTGCGAAACCCGCAAGGAAGGCCTGTCTTCGCCTCGCTCTTTCTCAACCGTGCCCGAAGGCACGCTCTCCCTTGCCCAGGTGCTGGGAGAAAACCCCGTCTGTACCGCATCCAATCTCGTGATTGAGCGCAAGATCTTTAACGAATGCGGCGGTTTCGACCAGACCATGCGCTACGCAGAAGATCAGGAGCTTCTGGCCCGTCTGACCTCCGATAGAAAACAGATAATGGGAATACAGGAGACACTTACCCATTACCGCATGAGCGAGAATGGGCTGTCTACCCATTCGGAATCCATGCTGGAAGGGTGGAAAAAGATAATCGCCAGATATTCCGGCGAGGTCGATCCTGACGCCGCTTTGGCGACATATTACCGCTATCTGGCCCGGCGCACCCTGCGTAGCGGCGGTTCAGCCCGTCAGGCGCTGGAATATGTCCGTCAGGGCCTCAGCATAGATACCGGCAGCTTTCTGGATAACCCTCGCCGTGGAGCACTGACAGCAGCAGGCGCACTGGCCGGTCTTTTCCTGCCAACTCTCTGGCGCAAACGGCTATTTGCCTGACCTCTTCAGTGTGGAGAAAAACCGTGCATCATTCACACCCATCCCACTGCCCGAAAATTTCGGTCGTCATGCCGGTTTACAATGTCGAGCGTTATGTTGCGCAGGCGATTGAATCCGTCCTTGCCCAGACGCTTGATGACTGGGAACTGATTATCGTCGATGATGGCGGAAGCGACGCATCACTTGATATATGCCGCTCCTATGACGATCCGCGCATCCGGATTATCAGCCAGAGCAATCGGGGTCTGGCCGGGGCACGCAATACCGGAATTTATCATGCCCGCGCTCCTTTTATCGCCCTGCTGGATGCTGATGACCTTTACCACCGTGACAAGCTCTTGCTGCATTATGTGCATCTGCGCGCCAGTCAGGATATTGGCGTCAGCTATTCAGGTTCACGGCTGATTGATCCTGAAGGAAAGCCCATGGCGGTCGCGATGAAGCCGCGTCTGACCAATATCACTGCGGGATATATTCTGCGGCGCAACCCTGTCGGAAATGGCAGCGCGGCAGTGTTGCGCAAATCCTGTATCAACCGGGTTGCTTTTACACACCCCGCCAATAAAAACCGTATCTGCTGGTTTGATGAGGATTTTCGGCAATCAGAAGATGTTGAGTTCTGGGTGCGTCTGGCCACTGTCGGCGGGGTCACCTTTGAAGGAATTGAAGGGGAGCTGACTGATTACCGGATAGGCGCTGTTGCGCTTTCCGCCAATATCATCAACCAGTATCTCAGCTGGGAGCGCATGATTAGCAAGGCAGAGGGGTTTGCACCCGATCTGGTCGCACAGCACGGACGCAGTGCACGGGCCTTTCAGCTACGCTATCTGTCACGCAGGGCCTTGCAACTGGGCCATACACGGTTCTCCGCCTTTTTACTGTGGTCGGCATTCAGGGCGGCACCCGTTGTACTACTGACTGAGCCGGTAAAAACAGGCATGACAGGCGCTGCCATTGGCCTTGCCAACCTGCTTGGTCCGGACCGGTTCAGGAGAGTAGCGCAACCTTTCCTGAAAGGTGCGGTATCATGATCCATATCGTGCATCTGCTTGATGATTTCTCAATCGGCGGAGTAACGCGATCCTTGCGCCTGTTTGAACAGGCAGAACTGACAGAATACGCCGAATCATCAATAGTTTCCATTCGCCCCGATGCGAGAATTGCCGATCGCTATCATGCCGATATTATCATCACCCATCTGCCACCAACATGGCAGCGTATCGGATGGTTTTACAGCCTGCGTCTGCGCAATCCTCATGCACGGATCATCCATGTCGAACATTCCTATTGCGCCGGTTTCGAGCAGCACAAGGTTTCGGGCAAAATCCGTTTCCGTTCCATGATCCGTCTGGCCATGGCTGCAGCAGACCAGATCATCTGTGTCTCGCACGCCCAGCGCAAATGGCTGATACGCAAGGTCGGCATAGCCTCGTCAAAATGCCGCACCATCTATCCGTGGAGTGATCGGGATAATCTGCTTGATCTGCCCCTGTGCCGCCCACGCACTATCAGGGAACCCCTGAAGGCAGGATTTTATGGCCGTTTCGCAGAAGCGAAAAATCTGGCCGCACTGGTTGAAGCTTTCACGCAAATTGCGCCCGCAACGTGCGAACTTCATATCGGAGGGTGCGGACCGGAAGAGGCCATGCTGAGGGCGCGCATCGGGGCCATGTCGCATATCCACTTTCATGGTCAGGTGGATGACGTGGCCCCGTTTTTATCCCAGGTCGATATCGTGATCGTGCCATCCTTGTGGGAAACATATGGTCTGGTCGCAACAGAGGCGCGTCTGGCAGGCCGCCCGATACTGGTTTCCGACATCGATGGGCTGAAGGAACAGGCCGTTCGTGGAGGACTAGCGGCCCCCTTGTCCACCAGTGAGGAAATCATCGACGCTGTCATGCGGATACAGCATATGCCCTTGCATGTCATGGGTCAGGAAGCCCGCAGCTCTGCCTGCAATCTGCGAGCGGAGAGTATAAATGGCTGGCTCGATATTATCCGCCAGCAGCGCAAGGCGCCATTTTTCCGCAACAAAAGCTCGATCTGCCCGCCAGATCAGCCCGCTTTGTCCTGACTGTTTTTACTTGAGCCACTGCTTCGGGTCGTGCGGTGGTGCCCGGTTCGCTCAGGCGGACCGGCCATTTTTTATTTATCATTTTTTTCGATCATCTCAGATGTCCGGTCTTGATCCGCCTTGCCCAGAGCACAGCCCGTCATGAACCATGCAGGCCAGGTGAGATAGGCCAGCATCTCGATATTTTCTCCAAAACTGTAAATCAGGATGACAAGTATCATCACAAAGCCAGTCTGGCATCGACGGTGAAGCAGGACTTCCCTGCCAAGAATAATCATCGTTACAGCCAGCGGCACCGCCAGCGCCACCGCACCTGTTATTCCCTTCACAAACAACAGGCCATACCAGCTATGATGGCTGCCAATGGGCATGTATTCGACCAGATGCGGCCCATTTTCGACCATTCCATGCCCGAACCACGGCGCCTCTGTCTGCCAGCGGTCCAGCGCAAGCCGTCCCAGTATTTCGCGCACACGCGAGCTGTCTGCGCGGGCAGAGGAAAAATCATGGGCGACAGAACCTGTAAAACGTATCAGGCCTGACGCCATAAACCCGGCCAGAAGAGCCAACGGCACCCCCGTAAACCATAATTCCGGTCGGGACAGGCGGCGTATCACAAACAGAACTGCCATAATCACTATCAGGGCAACCAGAGCAAGGCGCGATTGCGACAGCAAAACGAAGGCCAGCCCGGCTACCACTCCGGCAGTGCGCAGTTTCGGATTATCTGCCCTGGCAGAAAGAAAGGTATGAATCACAGCCACCATACCGATCGCAGGAGACCAGGGCGCAAAAAATTGCCAGCGGGGCGTGCCGGCACCCGGTTCCAGCGTAAACAGCGTAACGGAGAAATATTCAGGCCCCGACCCGCCCAGAATTTGCAAGGGAGACACCCATAAAGTTTCAGGCAATCCGATAAAGGGCGCGAGAATGAAGAGCGGCAGCACACATAAGGACTGCACACCCAGCCTCCCAGCGGCATGAAATATAATTTGTTGCCGGACAGGCAGCACGGCACCGGCAAAAATAAAGGCTGCGATCAACGCCCATCCTTTTGCCCACCCCACGGAAGACTTGACTGTTTGTGCAATACCGGAGTGGAAATTGGCATGGCCTGCCCAGAGGACAAGCAACATGACCATCATGGAAAGGCACCACAATTGCACCGGCCACGGCACCGGTCGGGCACGCTGGCTTACCTTGCGCAAGGGCGCAATATATAACTCCCATGCTGCGATCAGTGCCAGAATCCAGCCCAGAGCGGGACCAGCCAGATACAATCCCCCCACCAGCCATAACAGCCAGGTAGACTGGATGGTCAGGCCAATCAGGCGTTCGGCATGAGTTTGCGTAAGATCGGTTGACGAAGCCACAGAAGAAGAAACCCGCATAACAGCAGAATGGAAGAGGAAAAGGCACCAAGCAGCGTAAACAGCATATTCGGTGAAGTTCTGGCGCGCGGCAGTGTTGGCACCTGCAATATCTGCACCAGAGGATAGGATGCGAATGGATCAGCCTTGTTGGTATCAAGCCGTGCCAGAGCGGAACTGAACACCGCTTCGCTGACCTTGAGATCGCGGGTCAGGTCGGCCAGCACGGCCGCCTCCTGCACCAGAGCCTCGCTCCGCACGCCCTCCCGTCCAATCTGCCTGTGAATCTCGGATTGTTCGGCCACCGCTCCTGCAGCATTGCTGTCTTTCACCAGCATGGTGTTGAACAGATCTGCCCGCGTGCCAGATACAGAAACTTCGGCAAAGCGCATCACGGTTTCCTGATTCAGTCCGGCAAGCGCAGATCCACGTGCAGCCATAGCCGTGCGGATGGCACTGCGTTCCGCATCCAGCTGCTCAATCCTCGCATGAGCAGGCCCCAAAGTGCCAGATTTCTGGGCTTCTTCCGCTTCCGAATCTGCATAACGGATGAGCAGTTTCTGGAATATCGGATCGCCTTGCAGCTTTAGTGCCCGGTTTGCTGTTGAAGTGGAAACGCCCAGGGTTGCCGCAAGGCGCCCTGCCGAAGCCTGTTCGCGTACCCGCGCGGCCTGTGCCTGTCTCTCGCTCGCCTTCAAATCATCAAGCGCAGCAATGCGGTTGTTGAACTGGTCCAGTGAGACAAGCCCGGTGCGCCCCTGAAATGCCAGCAAGGCGCGCTGTGCATCCGCAACCTTGTGTTCGAGGTCAGCGATACGGTGAAGGTCCACTTTTTCCCGGCTGGCAGCTTCATCCTGTCGCAATTTATCCAGTTCCAGCGAAAA
>JBKEEC010000145.1:0-9350 GCA_047975785.1 Sphingomonadaceae bacterium
ACGGGAAGGATAGACCGGTTATCAGATGGAGCTTGCCAATCAAGCGACGTGAAAGAAGGATTGAGCAGGCTGGTCGATTACACCGTTGGCGCCTTTTGCTCAATGTCACCTCTCATGCGGGAACCTTGAAGGCGGAGGCCCTGTCAATCATACGAGCTTCGCCATTGATGTCTCCTGTCAAATTAAAGCCAGATGACTGGCCCTTGCGCAAGGTGCACAGGTTCTGTTGCAAACTCTGTTATTGCCCAAATGTCAGACGCAGTCAGATCACTGTTTCCGGCAGGGGTTGCTTTTGAAATCAGCCTATCCAGCCGCCAAGCTCACGGTGGATCAGTGTTTCCAGCATATCCATCCCGGATGAGGATGCATTAAGACAAGGCAGATAGGCAAAATCCTGCCCGCCGGCAGCAAGGAACTGCTCTTTTCCGCGAATGGCAAGTTCTTCCAGTGTTTCCAGACAATCGGCAGAAAAGCCCGGCGCGGCGACTGCAATCCTGCGGGTTCCTGCCTGTGCTTCGCTTTGTAGCGTGGCATCGCTTGCAGGTTCCAGCCATCTTGCACGGCCAAAGCGGCTCTGGAAGCTGGTGATGATACGCAAATCCGGCCTGCCAAGCGCCGTTTCAAGCAGGCGCGCCGTCTTGAGGCACTGACAGTAATAGGGATCTCCCAGATCATGGGTGCGCCGGGGCATACCATGAAAGCTCAGAAGCAGAACTTCCGGTAAAAAGGAAAGCCGGTCAAGCTGGATGGCCATATCATCTGCGAGGGCCGCAATATAGGCAGGATCATCAAAGTAAGGAGGAAGAGAGCGCAAGGAGGGCTGCCAGCGCATCCGTGCCAGAGCCTCATGGGCACAATCGACAACACTCGCCGTCGTGGCTGCGCAATATTGCGGATAGAGCGGCGCAAGCAATATCCGCTCACACCCGGTCTGTTTCATATCCTGCAACACATCGCCCATGGCCGGTTTGCCGTAGCGCATGGCCCAGCGCACGGTGATCTGTGGGCCAAGACGCTGCTGCAATGCCTGCGCCTGGTCAGAGGTAATAACGGCGAGGGGCGATCCTTCCGGTGTCCATATCTGCCGGTAGGCGTGGGCTGATTTTGCAGGTCTGGTCTGAAGGATAATGCCATGGAGAATGGGCTTCCAGGCCAGAGGCGGGATCTCGATAACGCGCGGATCTGACAGAAACTCCGCCAGATAGCGCCGGACATCTGCCGGCGATGGACTATCCGGAGTGCCAAGATTGACCAGCAACACACCAACATGGCCAGCAGGAGACGCAGAATGACCGGCGGGCTTCATAAACCGTCTGACAAAAGCGGCAGGCGTCGCAGACGCAGGCCGGTTGCAGAATAGAGCGCATTGGCAATGGCCGGTGCGACCACGGCAACCCCCAGTTCGCCTGGATCGAAAGGGACGGCATCGCTCGTCATGAAATGAACCGAAATTTCAGGACAGTCGGCAAGGGATGGCAGGGAGAAATCACGTAAACTGCCCGTAGCGGGCACACCTGCACGCCAGCTTGTGCTGCACCCCAGCGCGAGGCCCATACCAAAAACCAGCCCGCCTTCAATCTGCTGACGGGCAATATCAAGATTGACAATCCGGCCAATATCAACCGCAGCGGACAGGCTGGTGACACGCACGCCCCCTGCATCCTGTCGGGCCGTGGCGATACAGGCAATCCGTCCTCCGCTATCCGCCGGTCCGATCCGGTGACAGGCAAGGCCCTGCCCGCTCCGGTCTTGTCCCCCACCCCAATTGGACATATGCGCCGCCTGCTGCAGACATTCCACCATACGCACATCATTGCCCAGCAGTTCAACCCGGTAGGACAGTGGCTCACGCCCTTCGCGCGAGGCAATCTCGTCCAGAAAACTCTCGGTAAAAAAAGCGGTATAGCCATGGGCATTTCCGCGCAGTCGGCCAGTGGGCAGGTCAATGTCTACCGGGACATGATCTATGGCGATATCGGGAATGGCATAGGGCGGCATCGCCCCCTCAACCGCCATATCGTCTCCTTTCCCGGCGCTGTCATGCACTGCCTCCCATGGCAAGGCATCATTAAACAGGCGCTCGCCAAATTCGAGTGCGGTTGCAGGCATGGCAATTCGCGTGCGCATGGCTGTAATCTGACCATTGCCACCTTCTGCCAGACGGGCAGTAAGCAGGGCGGAAACAGGCGCACGGGGTTTTCCTGCCTGCACTTCCTGCCAGCGTGACCAGATCAGTTGAACCGGGCGCCCCGCTTCCCGCGCAATCAGGGCAGCTTCTACTGCGTGATCATGTTCCAGATCACGATCAAAACTGCCGCCCGCCGAAAGCGGGTAAAGAATGACATCGGATACAGATATTCCCAAGGCATTTGCAGTGACTGCGCAAACTTTTCCCGGTGCCTGACTGGCAATCCACAATTCCAGTTTTCCGCTATTGTAACGCGCAGTTACGCTGGCTGTTTCCAGCGTAGCGTGAAAGGCCGGAGCAACATCATATCGAAGAGCAATATCGGGCTTCAGCGCGTTGTCATAGCCTTCTCCGCGCACGGCAAGACGATAGGCCTCGCCTGTCCTTACAGCCGTATCAAGGCGCTCCTCGATAGTCTGGCTATCGACATTGGCGCTGGTTTTGAACACCGCCTGCATGGCATCCAGCGCCCGTTCGGCCGCCCACCAGTTTGTTGCCACGGCAGCGAGCCAGCGATGCCCCTGGACAATCGAGACGATACCAGGCTGCTTCAGTCCGGCCTCTTCATCAAAGCCGGACAGCTCTGCCTTGTTCAACGGACCATGGCGAATGGCCGCATAGACCATATCGGGCAGGCGCACATCTCCGGCGAATAAAATGCTGCCATCCACTTTCGCGGGAAGATCCAGCCTTGGAAAAGCAGTCTGGGGCAGGGATTCATCTGAGCCGACATCTCCCGACATGGGCAATTCGCGCGCAGGCTCAGGCCTGAGGGGCGGCGTGGAGGGCGGGGTTTGCGATGCTGCCTGCTCTGCCAAAGCCGCAAAATTGAGGCGCTTGTCCTGCCAGGCAACAAAACCGTCCTGAACGGTGCATTCCTCCCAGCCTGTGCCCCACTGCTCTGCCGCGGCCATACACAGCATGGCCCGTGCGGTAGCAGCCGCCTCCCGGCAATCTGCTTCATAGGCAGGCAGGCTCATGCCATCTGCGGTGGCGGTGAACCGGGTCGCCTCAGCATAACGTCTGGCGATCAGGTTATCAGGCTCCATGGCCAGTGATGGGACAAATGGCATCCATAGCGGTGCCCATTTTGCGGCCAGAGGAACATTGGCATAGGCTCCGCTGACAGGGGCGGGTTCTACTGCGACCTGCCGCCAGTCCGCGCCCAGCTCCACGGCAATAATCTGTGGCAAGAGCGTGGTAATGCCCTGCCCCATTTCCAGTTGAGGAACGGCGACCGTAACAACACCGTCCTGCCCGATTTTCAGCCATGCACCGAATATGCTCTCTCCCCGCCCCGGGGCGAGTGGCGGGTCATAGCTACGCGGAAGCAACCCCCAGGCAACCAGTAACCCGCCGCCTGCGGCTGCTCCTGCCAGAATACCTCTCCGGCTGATCCGCATTTTCAGTGCGCCTTACCCGTCAGGGCGAGCATCATTGCGCTGGCTATGTGCTGGAATGCCTCTGCCTGTTCGCTGTCGCCGGCAGCGACAGGTGTGCCCGAATCCCCTCCCTCGCGTATGGCCACGGTGAGCGGAATACGGCCAAGGAAGGGCAGGCCCAGATCATGGGCCGCCTGTTCAACCCCGCCCTTGCCAAACGGATCGGATATTTCACCGCAATGCGGACAGGCATAGCCTGCCATATTTTCTACCAGCCCCAGAATTGGCACCTTGCCCATTTCAAACAATTGCATCGCACGGCGTGCATCTATCAGGGCAAGGTCCTGCGGGGTCGAGACAATGACAGCACCGGCAGGCTTGTGGCTTTGCAGCATGGTCAGTTGCACATCTCCTGTGCCCGGTGGCAGATCGACCACGATCCATTCTGCATCCCCCCATTGGGCATCAATCAGTTGTTTCAACGCATTGCCAGCCATCGGGCCACGCCACGCAATCGCCTTGCCCGGTTCTACAAGCTGGCCCATGGACAGAACCGGCACCCCCCATTCGCTTGACACCGGTAGCAGGCGATCATTCTCTGCCCTGGGACGCTGCCCCTCAACCCCAAGAATTTTTGGCAGGGACGGGCCATATATATCGGCATCCACCAGCCCGACCTTATGCCCCATCTGCGTTAACGCAATTGCCAGATTGGCCGACAGGGTTGATTTCCCTACCCCGCCCTTGCCTGACCCGACAGCAATGATCTGCCGTGCGGGGCGGTCTGCCATCATGGCGATACGGATATCTTCTGCGCCCGTCAGGGACTGCAATTGCCGGTCAAGGTCCGCCTCAAACCGGATACGTTCTTCTGCCGACAGGCCATTGGCATCCACAATTGCAGTGATGCCCGTTTCACGCTGCCGCAGGGATTGTATCCGCTTCGCGAGTCCTTCCGGCAGACTATCTTGCAATTGCTGGTCGTTCATAGAAATGCCCTCTAGCAGCAAATTTGGATGAGCAACCCCTGTTTTTCCTGACAACCGCCCCTATAAAGAAAGCATGACCATTGTGGACAGTATCGCAAACAGAATAATTATGGCCATGTCCGGGGGCAAAAGCCCGTGGGGCAAGGGGCCTGAAAAGGATAAACCTGCCAGCGGGAAGCCCCCCGGTGAGGAAACCCCGTCAGATGACGGTGACTCTTCTCCGGGTGAGGATACAGGCCGCAAGCCAAAAAATCCGTGGATGCCCGGAGGCGGTAATGATTCCGGCCATCGGGATGAACCGCGCCGTTCCGCCAGCATAGAAGATATTTTCAAACAGCGCGGTCCTGAAGGCCCACGGCGCGGCGGGGGCGGAGGCCATTCCGGCGGACCCCGTTTCAGCTTCCCCGGCGGTGCAAACAGTGCAAGATGGTTCCCGATTGCGCTGGCGGCCATTGCCGGTCTGTGGCTGATCCTGTCTTCGGTCCACCAGGTTGACCCCAAGGAACAGGGCGTTGTCACCTGGATGGGCGGGAAATATTCACGCACCCTCTCTCCGGGCGTGAACTTTACCTTGCCGTGGCCCGTCCAGTCGGTCGCAATCGAGCAGGTAAGCGAGTTTCGTATCGAGACTATTCCCAATGGCGATGCGGAAAAGCTGATGCTGACAGGAGATCAGAATCTGGTCGATCTGTCCTATATCGTGCGCTGGAACATCAAGGAACTCAAACAGTTTGAGTTCCAGCTGGTTGACCCTGAAGAAACCGTGCGTGAAGTGGCCGAGGCTGCCATGCGCGCTTCCGTTGCCGAAGAGACGCTGGACCGTGTTCTTTCCGGTGCAGGCCGGGCCGATATTGAAGCCAGCGTGCTCGCAAGGATGCAATCCGTTCTGGATGCCTATCGTTCAGGCATTGCCGTGCAGGGTGTCCAGATTCGCAAGACTGATCCGCCCAAGGATGTGGAGCAGGCTTTCAAGGATGTGTCTGCTGCCCAGCAGGACGCAGAAAGCTATGTCAATCAGGCAGAGGCTGCCGCGCAGCAGGTGCTGGCCCGCGCACAGGGCGATGCAACCGCCTTTGACAAGGTTTATGATGAATACCGCCTTGCACCCGAAGTGACACGCCGGCGCATGTATTATGAAACCATGGAAAACGTGTTGCGTCAGACGGACAAAACCGTGGTCGAGGCACCCGGCGTGCAGACCTATCTCCCCCTGCCTGAAGTGAAGAAGCGTCAGGACAGCACGGCGGACAAGGAGTAAGGCCCATGCAGACACTATGGGAAAATCATAAAGGCTCGGTCATTGCGGTTATTGCCCTGATTGTAGTGGCATTATCCAGCCTGATCTTTGTGCCCGAAACCCAGCAGGCGGTTATCATCGCCGGTGGTAAACCGGACCGTGTGGCCAACCAGTTCCGCCCTAATGAAGATTATGGCAGCACAGGCGCAGGCATTGTGGCGCGGATTCCGTTTTATGAGCGGGTGGAATATATCGACCGGCGAGTGCTGAATCTGGATATGGAACCGCAGCAGGTGCTTTCGACAGACCAGTTGCGGCTGAATGTCGATGCCTATGCCCGTTTCCGGGTGATAGATCCGGTAACGCTGGTGGAAACTGCCGGCAATGTCGAAAATGTGCAGAATCAGCTCTCTCCGATTCTGAGCTCGGTCGTGCGGCAGGAACTGGGCCGGCGCAGCTTTGCCTCGCTGCTGACGGCAGAGCGGGGAACAACCATGTCCAATATTCGCGAGCTGCTGGATGCGCAGGCACGCAAATACGGGGCGCAGGTGCTTGACGTGCGGATTAAACGCGCGGATCTGCCTGATGGCACACCGCTTGAATCCGCTTTTGGGCGGATGAAAACAGCGCGTGAGCAGGAAGCCGCGACCATTCGTGCGCAGGGCCAGAAACGCGCCCAGATCATTCGGGCAGAAGCAGATGCCGAAGCTGCCAGCATTTATGCTGCAGCCTATGGCAAAGATCCGTCTTTCTATGATTTTTACCGCGCGATGCAGAGCTATAATACCACTTTTGCACCAGAAGGGGCAGAAAGCACGATCATCCTTTCGCCCGACAATGAATATTTACGGCAATTCAAGGGCCGTTGAAACCGGAACCGGGACAGACCATACCGTCCGTTCAATCCCTATTCAGCCCGTCTGGCGAAAGAGACGGGACATTGACCGGAGTGGGACAAACGGAAGGACAACAAAGGAAGTGAACCCTGTGAAATATGCTTATGGATTAACATCGGCGCTGTTGGTGGGTGGCGCGGCCATTTCGCTCATGACAGGACACCCGGCAGGGGCGCAGGTCGCCCAGAATGATGACAGCCGCATGGCGCGGGTTGTGCCGCGCGCAGGGGCGCCGGAAAGCTTCGCCAATCTGACAGAAGAACTCGCTCCGGCGGTGGTCAATATCTCCACCAGGCAAAAAGTGCAGGTCAGTGCCAATCCTTTTGCCGGAACGCCCTTTGCCGATATGTTTGGCAGTCGCGGTGGGCAGCCGCAAACCCGTGATGCCCAGTCGCTGGGTTCCGGTTTCATCATTTCGGCAGATGGCTATATTGTCACCAATAACCACGTCATCAGCCCTAGCGATCAGGGTCAGGTCGAGGAAATTACCGTAACCACACCGGATGGAACAGAATATCCTGCAAAGCTGGTTGGCAAGGATGCAGCCTCTGATCTTGCTGTGTTGAAAATAGTTGGCAACAGGCCTTTCCCCTTTGTCCAGTTCGGAGATTCCGAACATGCGCGCGTGGGTGACTGGGTTATTGCCATTGGCAATCCGTTTGGACTTGGTGGCACAGTCACTTCGGGGATCGTATCCTCGGTATATCGCAATACGGGCGGCGGTGCCTATGACCGCTATATCCAGACTGATGCCAGCATCAATCGGGGTAATTCCGGTGGCCCCCTGTTTGATATGAAGGGCAATGTGATCGGCATCAATAATGCCATCTTTTCGCCAACAGGCGGCAGTGTCGGCATTGGCTTTGCCATTCCGGCCGATGTCGCCGCACCAATAGTAGACAAGCTTCGCCGCGGCGAGGAAATCCAGCGTGGCTATATTGGTGTGCGGATCAATCCGGTGGATGAAGATCTGGCCGCATCCATGGGTATTGATAAAAACCACGGCGAATTTGTCCAGATGGTAGAGCCGGATGGCCCCGCAGACAAGGCGGGCATCCGCCCCGGTGATGTCGTGCTGAAAGTCAATGGCAAGGATGTGACGCAGGATCAGACCTTGTCCTTTCTGGTGGCCAATATCGGCCCCGGCACACGGATTCCGATTGAATTATTGCGCGATGGCAAACGTATGACAGTCAATATGACTGTCGATAAACGGCCGAGCGAGGACGTGCTGCGTCAGGCTCAGCAATTTGCTCCCAATGCGCAGCCCGAACCCGATCAGGGGCAGGGAAACGGGGTCGTCTCCCGGCAGCTTGGCCTGCAGGCTCTGCCGCTTACACCGCAGATTGCACGCCAGCTTGGTGTTGACACCGGCACGAAAGGACTGGTGATCGGCCTTGTCGATCCTTCATCCGATGCAGGGCAGAAAGGCCTGCAGCGCGGCGACATTATCCTGTCTGTCAATAACAAGACGATTGGCAATGTGGATGAACTGGAAACCATCATTGAACAATCGGACAAGCAGGGCCGCAAAGCCGTGCTCCTTCGCGTTCAGCGCCGGGGTGGTCCAGCATTCTTTGTGCCGGTGCGCATCCGCTAGAGTGTGATGACAAAAAGTGGGCACCGGTTTTGTCAAAAAATCACACGACAACAAAAGTATAAAGAGCGGGATGTGATTCTGTTATATGTCTTGCCGCTCTAAAGCATTTGCGCAAAAAAGGTGACAGACTTCTCCGGCCTGGAAAATACGGTGAAATAACAAACAGATATAGTGGTGTGCATGATCCAAACTTTATGCACACTGCTATAATAGGCGTCAGTGATCCTTGCGGCCAAAGTCCGGCCGCGCATCATCCTGCCCCATTTCAATAATCCCGCGGCGAATCGCGCGGGTGCGGGTGAACAGATCATACAGGCTGTCACCGTCACCGGCACGGATGGCTTCGCGCATATGGGCAAGGTCGGTCAGGAACTGGTCAAGCATTTCCATCACCGCTTCGCTATTGTTCAAAAAGACATCGCGCCACATGGTCGGATCGGATGCGGCAATACGGGTAAAATCACGAAAGCCACCGGCAGAATATTTGATCACCTCACTGCGTGTCACCTCTTCCAGATCAGACGCTGTGCCCACAATTGTATAGGCAATCAGGTGAGGAATATGGCTGGTGACAGCCAGAACCCGATCATGATGAGCGGCATCCATGATTTCAACCCGCGCACCTATGGCTTCCCAGAATCCGGTCAGTCCTGCCAGCGGTGCAGCGGGGGTGCCCACAGGTGGCGTCAGGATGCACCAGCGATGACGGAAAAGATGAGCGAATCCGGCATCAGGCCCGCTATTTTCCGTGCCTGCTACCGGATGGGCCGGGATAATGACATTATCGGGCAAGGCCGCCCGAAGATCACGGGTGACAGTTTGCTTTGACGAGCCGACATCGCTGACCAGCGCATCAGGGCTGATCGTGGATGCAATGTCACGTGCAGCGGCCTGCATCATCCCTACAGGCACACAGAACAGCACCAGATCTGCATCCGAAACTGCCTCTTGCGCGGTTTCGCACACAATATGGGCCAATGCCCTTTCACGGGCACGCTCACGCACTTCCGGCACATTGTCATAGGCGCTGACCCGTGTGCCGGGCATAAACTCCTGCA
>JBKEEC010000146.1:0-9116 GCA_047975785.1 Sphingomonadaceae bacterium
CTTGCTGCTATACTGGTTGTTTCCTTTGCTTCGGTGTGGTTCGGGCGAGAAAAAATCGCCGATTATTATATTTCCGGACAGCTCGACAGTTACGATGTGCCGGCCACCTATAATGTGAGCAGTGTTGATTATCGCTCCCAGGTGCTGACCGATATTGTAATCGGTGATCCACAGCGGCCAGATATGACAATTGAACGGGCAGAAATTGCTTTGGCCTATCGCTGGGGAATGCCGGAGATTCATTCCGTGCGGCTGGTAAAACCCAGACTGTATGGACGCTGGGCAGATGGCCGACTGAGCTTTGGCAGTCTGGACCAGGTGATTTATACCGATTCGACAGAGCCATTCATCCTGCCTGATCTGGTGCTGGATATGGAAGATGGTCGTGCCTTGCTGGAAATGCCATTTGGCCCGATTGGCATCAAGGCTGGAGGAAAAGGCAATCTGGCTGGTGGATTTGACGGAATACTGGCCGCGACAGGACCGGAAATCAGCATGGAAGGCTGCACGATCCGGGAGCCGAGCCTGTTCGGGCGGGTTACCACCCGTCATCAGGTTCCGACTGTTCGTGGTCCGCTGAGGTTTGTTGGTCTGGGATGTAAAAATGGTGTGCGTCTTGGTGCCTCCACGCTGCAGGTTGAAGCGACAACAGATGCGCAGTTCACAAGCTATGAAGGGCAGGCCGCTATCGAGGCAGGGGCATTTTCCTTTGCGGGCAATGCGCTTGCTTCTGCCCGTGGCACTATCCGCGCTGTGTGGCGCGACGGGAAAGTCAATGCCAATGGAAAGCTTGATGGGCAGGGCGTAACGAGCCCCTATGCCAGACTGGCACAACTCTCTGTCGATGGACGTTTGCGCACAGGCGACACGCCGGGTCAATATGGAGTGGAGGCAGAGGTTTCCGGCCTGGGGCTTGCTCCGGGAGATATGATTGATCAGAGGCTGGCGCAGATTGCCTCGTCTTCGCAGGCGACCATGCTTGCGCCCATGGTGCAGAAAATCCGTGCTACCCTGCGACGGGAAGCAAAATCCAGCCGGCTCCATGCCAGCCTTGTTGTGCGCCGGTCTGATGGAAAAACCACTCTGGTTGTGCCTCAGGCGCGTTGGCGGGGCGGAAGCGGTGCCAATCTTGTGCACATGTCACGTTTTTCGGCCCTGATAACAGACGACGCGCCGCGTCCGCCTCGCCTGTCCGGTGATTTCAAGCTGGGCGGCGGCCTGCCTGATCTGGCGGCAACCATGCAACAGCGCCGCGACGGGGCGGTTGACTGGCGCCTTGCCATGGCTCCTTATCGTGCGGAAGGCGGTATGCTGGCCGTCCCCTATATGGCTATCACCCAGGAACAGAACGGGGCGATCGGCTTTGCCGGTCAGGTTCATGCGGATGGGAAACTGCCGCAAGGTCAGGCAAGGAATTTGCGTGTTCCTGTCAATGGCTCGGTGTCTGCACGGGGCAATCTCGCACTGTGGCGCGGGTGTGTTCCTGTCACATTCGATGAAATCTCTCTGGCAGGACTGACGATGCAGGGTGAACGACTTGTGCTGTGCCCGCCACAAGGGCGACCGATCCTGCGATCAGAAAATGGCAAATGGAAAATGGCTGCCGGGACATCCGCCCTTCATCTGGCTGGCACGTATCAGGGCACTCCTGTCATGCTGAAAAGCGGGCCGGCAGGCTTTGCCTGGCCAGGCAAGATGAACATGCGGGATATCGCCGTTGAACTTGGCCCCGAGGGTTCTCGCGCGCATTTTGATATGGCTGCACTGGATGCACAATTGGGAGGTGATATTTCTGGCCGGTTTTCCGGAGCCAACGCCTTGCTCGATCCGGTGCCTCTTGCTGTGCATGACAGTGATGGCACATGGTCCTTTGCCGATGGTGTGCTGGAGCTTGACGGCCTGAATTTTCAAGTCTCCGACCGTCAGCAACCTGCCCGGTTTGAAACCCTGATGGCGCAGGGTGGAACCCTCTCTCTCAAGGATGGCGTAATACTGGCTCATGCGGTGCTGCAGCACCCTGCAACTGAAAAAGAGGTAACTGCCGTTTCCATCCGGCATGATCTGGCATCTGCTACGGGGCAGGCGGATATGGATGTGGCAGGGCTGGTTTTTGACCAGCACCTGCAACCCGAAATGCTCAGCTATCTGGTCAAGGGATTTGTCGCCAATGCGGATGGGACAGTAAGAGGCAAGGGCACGGTCACCTGGCGGGGGGCAGCTGTGACCAGCAAGGGTGTTTTTAGCACAGAGGGTTTCAATCTCGCCGCTGCCTTCGGGCCGGTAAAGGGGATACGTGGCAGTGTCACATTTTCCGACTTGCTGGGGATGACAACCGCGCCGGACCAGCATGTGCAGATTGCCTCGGTCAATCCGGGGATAGAAGCCACTGATGGTACGGTGCATTTTGCTCTCAGGGACGGACAAATTCTTTCCCTGCAGGATGCGCGCTGGCCGTTTCTGGGCGGTGAACTGTCCATGGAGCCGGTGGATCTGGATTTTTCCCGTCCCGGAAATCGTCGATACGCCATCCGCCTGACGGGCGTTGATTCTGCCCTGTTTGTGCAACAGATGGATTTGTCGAATATCAGCATGACCGGCATATTTGATGGCACATTGCCCCTGATATTCGATGAGATGGGCAATGGCAGCATTGTGGGCGGGGAGCTGGTTTCGCGTTCGCCCGGTGGTAACCTCTCCTATGTCGGGGAACTGACCTATGAGGATCTCTCCCCGATTGCGAATTACGCCTTTGATGCCTTGCGTTCGCTTGATTACGAACAGATGACTGTCTCGATGGATGGCCCGCTGACTGGCGATATCTTTTCCCGTATCCGTTTCTCCGGCATCAGTCAGGGTGATGGGGCTTCCCGTAATTTTATCACCCGGCAGGTCGGGAAACTGCCGTTGCAATTCAACATCAATGTCCGGGCGAAGTTTTACGACCTGATGCGTAATTTGCGTTCACTCTATGACAGCACCTACCTTGCCGATCCTGCCACTGTGGGGCTTGATCTGGGGCAGGGTCAGGATGAAACCGCACCGGAACAGCCCATTCAGACACCAGAAAGCGAGACTATGCGATGAAATACAGGCATAAGACCGGGCGTGTTGCCCAATATGCCCTCTGGCCCAGTGGCCGCGGGATACGGGAGGCAGGTCCGGGCCGGATGATGATTGCATCAGCGTTGCTTGTAACGGGGCTGGGCGCATCACTCGTGGTTGGCGGGTGTGTCTCGGTCAATGCGCCGGACAAGCCGATCGTGATCGAGCTGAATATCAACATCCGGCAGGAAGTGATTTACAGACTCGCCAAGGATGCGGGAGATACAATTGATGAAAATGCAGATATTTTCTGACAAGAGGGATAAAATGACGGGTTTTGCACGTAATCTTGTTCTGGCTTCGGCGGCTCTGGCTCTCGGAGTAACCGGGCTTGCCGAAACGGCGATGGCCCAGCGCGACCCCGCCTATGATTCTGCGCGCCAGTCTGGCAAGGTCGGGGAACGGACCGACGGGTATCTCGGCATTGTCGGGGCGGAAACGCCTGATCTCAAGCGGGTCGTGAATGATATCAATATCAAGCGCCGCGCCGTTTATGCCCAGAAGGCGCAGGCCGCCAATGCCACACTGGAAGAATACGCCCTGACAGCGGGCTGTATCGCCATTTCCCGAACCAGCGCCGGAGAAAAATATCAGGCGCCTGACGGAAGCTGGCAGACACGGTCATCCGCGCCGCCGCAAAGGGATTCGCGCTGCCCTGCATAAGGTCACGGCCACGTGCTCAATGAGTCCTGACCCTAAGGCGCTGCCTGAAAGATGGTGCGGGCGGGGATTAATGTGGATGCGATAACGCGATATACTGCATGACAAATGTGCTTTAGTTGCAATTGACGCACTGCGGCATGTTGACTCATACCATACCCCCTTCTAAGGGAGCCTCGCCCTTGGCGGGCAGCCCTTTGTGTATGCCACCTGGTGCTCAGTCAGGAGATTGGCATGGATAAAGAACCGCCCGCACAGGAACCTTTAGCTGAGGATGCGCGGATTGATGCGCTTGAAAAGCGGTTGAAGACTGCTAGAGAGCGAGAAAACCAGCGCAATCGGCCCTCCCATTCGGGGACAGATGCGAATTTTCGCAGCGGTCACCGGGTTCTGGCGGAGCTGCTTGGCGGGATTCTTGGTGGTGTGGTGATTGGCTGGGCGATAGACAAGCTGGCCGGCACTTCTCCCTGGGGTCTGTTGGTAATGCTGTTCCTCGGAATTGGCGTTGCCTTCAGGAATATTATCCGGATGGCGAATCAGCGCCCCGACTAGGCTCCCGGAATGGGGCGGTGGGGGCGTTGTTTATCTCAGCCAGCCATAGGTATTTTTTTGGCCTCAGGGCCAGCGATTGAGTCAAGGACGGGCACCAGTGGCAGTTGAACAGGCCAAAGTTGATCCGATGCACCAGTTCACGATCGAGCCTTTGTTCGGCTCGGCTAACTGGGAAATTGCCGGATATAATATCGCCTTTACCAATAGTGCGCTGTGGATGGCGCTTGCTGCCTTTTGTCTGTGGCTGTTCGTCTGGGGCGGGATGCGCCGCGAACTGGTTCCCGGTCGCTGGCAGATGGCGGTAGAAAGTTTCACCGGCTTTGTTGACGGAATGCTGGAAGCCAATATTGGCAAGGCGGGGCGTAAATATCTGCCCTATATCTTCTCGTTGTTCATGTTCATTCTGTTTGCCAATATGTTGGGCCTGTTGCCGCTTGGTGTGGTCGGGCTGCACCCGTTCACTTTCACCAGCCACTTTACGGCGACTGGCATTCTCGCGATTCTCAGTTTTGCGATTGTGCTGATTGTTGGCTTCTGGAAGCACAAGCTGCATTTTTTCTCGCTGTTTGTTCCGCATGGCACGCCGCTGGTCATGATTCCGCTTATTTTTTGCATCGAACTGGTCAGCTTCATGGTGCGCCCGTTCAGCCTTGGCTTGCGACTGTTTGTTGCGATGATGGCTGGCCACGTTTTGCTGGAGGTTCTTTCCAGCTTCGTGATTGACGGGCTGAACGCGGCCAGCTCCGGTATTGGTGTCGTGGTCGCGGTGCTCAGCTTTGTGCTGATGGTTGCGATTTGCGCTCTCGAAATTCTCGTCGCCGGTATTCAGGCCTATGTGTTTGCCTTGCTGAGTTCGCTCTATATCAACGACGCGGAAAATCTTCACTAATTGTATTCAACCAGAGAAATCCCCAAGGGAATCTAAGGAGTTATTAAAATGGATCCTCAAGCCGCAAAGCTGATCGGTGCCGGTCTCGCTGCTATTGGTGCAGGTATGGCTGCTATCGGTGTGGGTAATGTATTTGGCTCGTTCCTTGAAAGCGCGCTGCGCAATCCGGGGGCGGCTGATGGCCAGCAGGGCCGTCTGTTCATCGGCTTCGCGGCCGCTGAACTTCTTGGCCTGCTGTCCTTTGTTGTCGCGATGATCCTGATCTTTGTCGCCTGATATAAGAGCCACCGAGAGCGGCCGGGGAGTTCCCCGGTCGCAACACCCCTGTTTTTCTGACGGTCAGGATTCAACGCCATGCCCCAGATAGCCCAGCTTGCAGAAACATATTCGAGCCAGATCTTCTGGATTCTCGTATTCTTCGGGCTTGTCTTCTTTGTTGTCGGACGTGGCATGGTTCCAAAGATCATGGATAATGTCTCTCGTCGGGACAGTCAGATCCTGTCTGATCTGGATGCAGCCCATGCTGCGCGTGACCAGGCAGACCAGCAGGAAGAAGCCTGGCGCAAGCGTGAAAATGAAAATCGCGCTCAGGCCCAGGCTATCATAGCCCAGGCAAAAAGTGATGCTGCAGCACAAAGTGAAAAAAAGCTCGCTGCTGCACAAACACGACTGGACAAGAAACAGGCAGAAGCGGATGAACGCATTGCTGCCGCCCGCACTGCTGCTTTGACTGAGGTGGAATCTGTTGCCGTCGAGGCAGCGCAGGACATTGTCCAGCGTCTCGCAGGTGTTAAAATCACAGCTGCCAATGCAAAATCAGCGGTAAAGAAGGCGATCAGCCATGGCTAATGTGTCATCCGAAGTGCCTGCCACTCCATCGACCATTCAAGGTGCTCCTGCGGTCGGGCAGGATATGCATGAAACCACTCATGCGAGTGTGGAGCATGATGCCGGTGGCCATGGAGAAGAACATGCCGTTCCGACTGCCTTTGGTATCGGGCCGACTGCCTGGGTTTCTTTGGCCATGCTGGCCTTGCTTGGCATCGCCTTTTTCAAGGCCAAGGTGCACAAGAAGATTGCCGGTGGGCTGGACAGCCAGATTGCCGTGATTCGCCAGCAGCTTGATGAGGCGAAACAATTGCGTGCCGAGGCAGAGGCGCTGCGCGATGAATATGCCGCCAAAATCGCCAATGCCGAAAAAGATGCCGGAGCCTTGCTGGATCATGCAAAAGCCGAGGCTGATAATATTCTGGAAAAGGCCGAGGCGGACAGCAAGACCATGATCGAACGCCGCAAGAAAATGGCCGAGGAAAAGATTTCCGCAGCTGAACGTAGCGCTATTGATGAAGTGCGCAGCATTGCAGTCAATACGGCGACTACTGCCGCGCGGACCCTGATTGCAGATAAATACGACGCCAAGGCTGATGGCAAGCTCGCGGATGAACTGATCAGCGAAATCTGACCAGATCGCGCTCCCGTTAGAGTGTGATGACAAAAAGTGGGTACCGGTTTTTGTCAAAAAATCACACGACAACAAAAGCATAAAGAGCGGGATATGATTCTGTCATATGTCATCCCGCTCTAGAGCACGATAACGGGCAGGTCGTGTTCGATCTGCATGAACAAAAGGGCGGTTCATACCGCCCTTTTTATTATCTGCTCTAATTCCAGAACATTTTCACAAAAATGTTGATTACAGCATTGCAAATGATGCAACTTTATCTCGCGATACCGACATGCTGACGCATCAGAAGTTTGAAACGCTCAAGCACCGCACGGGCTTAACCAAACTCCAATGAAACAAGATCATCGCATATTGGTATCAGGCATTCAGACCATGAAGCTTTCTCCACAACCGCAGGCGCCTTTGGCATTGGGGTTATCGAAAACAAAGCCGGCAGTGAAATCATCCTCGCGCCAATCCATCGTGCTGCCGACCAGATAGAGAACGCTGGCGCCGTCAATATAGAACAGGCCGCCCGGTGTTTCGATCTTTTCATCGAAGCCCTGTTCTTCGCTGACATAATCTACCGAATAGGCAAGGCCGGAACAGCCACGACGCGGGGTAGACAGTTTCACCCCGATGGCGCCATCAGGTGCGCGGGCCATAAGGTCGGCAATCCGCTCTTCAGCGGCAGGTGTCAGGTTGACGGCCGCAGGACGGGGGCGGAGTTTGCTTGCTTCAGCCATCATAACATCCCCAGTTCAAGGCGGGCCTCATCACTCATCTTGTCCGGGCTCCATGGCGGGTCCCACACCAGATTGACTTCTGCATCGCGCACGCCGGGCACGGAGCCCACGCGGATTTCCACCTCGCCGGGCATGGATTCTGCCACCGGACAATGCGGTGTTGTCAAAGTCATGGTGACAGTGACATCCGCATCGGGCGTTACATCAATGGCGTAGATCAGCCCCATATCGTAAATATTGACGGGGATTTCCGGATCATAAATTTCCCTGAGAGCAGCCACCACATCTTCATACAGCGCGCCACCGGGCTGAGCCGGGTCAGGATTCTCAGGCTTTTTCTGCAAAAAACCTTCCAGATAATCGCGTTTACGCTCCAGCTTTTCAGCCGCATTTTCCTCGGCCAGATCACTGACGCGTGCACGGGGCGGAGCGGGAACAGAATCCACCTCCTCAACCGACAGCCTGCGTTCTTCATTCACCCGAAAATCCTCCTGGTCCGGTCTATCCCGCGCAGCAACGCGGCGATGTCATCTTCGCTACTATACACACCGAAACTGGCTCGTGCCGTGGCAGGGACGCCCAGATGATCCATCAGCGGCTGCGCACAGTGATGGCCTGCACGAATAGCGACGCTTTCTTCATCCAATATGGTGCCAAGATCGTGCGGATGAACCCCATCCAGCGCAAAACTGACAATTCCGGCGCTTTTTTCCGGCCCAAACAGGGTAATATCATTCATCCTGCGCAGCTCTTCGCGCAATTGCGCTACCAATGACTGCTCATGCGCATTAATCCGCTCCAGCCCGATTGCGCTGACATAATCTATCGCTGCGGCCAGCCCGATGGCTTCGACAATAGCCGGAGTGCCCGCTTCAAACCGCTGCGGCGCAGGTGCAAAACTCGTCTTGTCAAATGTGACGCGTTCAATCATCGCCCCGCCACCCTGCCACGGGGGCATGGCGGCCAGAAGATCAGCCCTCGCCCATAAGGCGCCAATTCCGGTAGGCCCATAGAGTTTGTGTGCGCTGAAAGCGTAGAAATCGCAGCCCAGTGCGGCGACATCTACCGGAAGGCGCGGCACGGCCTGGCAGCCATCGAGCAGGATTTTCGCTCCCACGCCATGCGCCAGCTTTACCGCACGATCGCAATCAAGAACCGAGCCGAGCACATTGGAGACATGGGCAAAGGCCACCAGCTTGTGAGCAGGCGTCAATATGGCAGAAGCAGCGTCCAGATCGATTTGCCCATCCGGTGTCAGCGGACAGACATCAATGGAAAAACCAATCCGTTCCTGCAGCAATTGCCACGGGACAATGTTGGAATGATGTTCCAGAGTGGAGAGAAGAATCCGGTCGTCTGCCTGCAGGTGAGTAAACCCCCAGCTTTGCGCAACCAGATTGATCGCTTCACTGGCGCCGCGGGTAAAGACGATTTCCTCTTCCTTGCCGCCAATAAAGCCCGCCACGCGTCGCCGGGCGGCTTCAAAGGCGAGCGTCATGTCTGCCGATCGGGCGTAAACCCCGCGATGGACTGTGGCGTAATCCTGCCCCATTGCGCGGCTGCAGGCATCAATGACAATTTGAGGCTTTTGTGCGGTGGCCGCCGTATCCAGATAATGCCACGGGGCGTCATCCTGCGTGAGCAGGCCGGGAAAATCATCTGCATAGGTGCAGGTGGCAGCGGTGGCAGAGGTGGCAGAGGTGGCAGAGGCACTCACAAGGCA
>JBKEEC010000147.1:0-34248 GCA_047975785.1 Sphingomonadaceae bacterium
TTTCGTTCCATACGGGGCCAAGCGCGGCCTTTGCCTTGTCGGTCAGATATTGTCCAACCTTGTCGGGCTGTGTCCGGGCGCGTTTGAAAATATACTGGTGCAGCCAGATATTCTTTGCACGGGTGATCCGGTAAGCGAGCTTTTCGGGCAGCACCTTGCGCAGACTATTGGCAAAACCATCGCGCGATGGCCGAGCGCCCATCCAAGTTGGCGTGCGCTGCAGCATGGTGACATGCGCAGCCTTGCCGGTCATGGCAGGAACAAGGGTGACAGCAGTTGCACCCGAACCGATTACCACCACATTCTTACCTGTATAATCGAGGTCTTCAGGCCAGAATTGTGGGTGAACAATGCGCCCGGCAAAGCTGTCTGATCCGGCAAAGCCCGGATTATACGGACTGTCATAATCATAATAGCCCGAACCAAGAAACAGGAAGCGCGCATGAATAGTCTGCGCCCCTTCCGGTGTCTCGACGTCAATGGTCCACAGGGCAGTAGCACTGTCAAAACTGGCGCAACGGACCATGTGCTGATACCGGATGTGCGGGGAAATGGCGCGTTCATCCACAATCTTGTGCAGATAGCGTAAAATGGCATCGCCATCGGCTATGGATTTCTCATCTACCCATGGCTCAAACCCAAAGCCCAGCGTCTGCATATCGCTGTCAGACCGAACGCCGGGATAGCGAAACACATCCCATGTGCCGCCCAGATGCTCGCGCTGCTCCAGTATGGTGTAGCCAAGGTGAGGGCAGGCTATTCCCATATGCGCTGCCATGCCGATACCGGAAATACCTGCTCCGATAATGGCTACATCAAGAATTTGCTCTTGTCCGGCTTGCATTTCTGCCTGCTCCATACCCGCTTCTTTTGCTTACATAAATGTAAGCAGAAATCCGCCGGAACACCAGTGGCCATCAGCCAGTGATTTCAGGCAGCGTTGGATGCAGCCTTTACAGTATTGGACAGAAGGCAGGCAATGGTCATCGGACCGACGCCGCCGGGAACCGGAGTGACAGCACGGGCATGTTGCACTTCGTCAAAGGCAATATCACCAACCAGCCGATCTTTGCCATCGGGGCGGTGCTCGCGGGTTATCCCGACATCAATAAGCACGGCTCCTTCCTTGACCCAGAAACCGCGCACCAGCCGCGGTGCACCGGCGGCAGCAATGATAATATCGGCCTGACGGGCAATTTCTGGCAGGCCGCGTGTTTCAATATGGGTGACGGTCACCGTGGCTTCGCGTTCCAGCATCAGCATGGCGATAGGCTTGCCGACAATATTCGATTTGCCGATGACCACCACATTCATGCCGGTCATGTCATCAATGACGGTGTCGAGCAGTTTCATCACGCCCAGCGGCGTGCAGGGCACCAGCCCGCCCGTTCCCGTGGACAGACGGCCCACATTGACCGGATGAAACCCGTCCACATCCTTGGCCGGGTCAATCGCGCCGAGGATAACTCCGGCATCAATATGGGCCGGCAAGGGCACCTGCACCAGAATACCGTGAATGCCGGGGTCTGCATTCAGTCGGGCAATAAGTGTCAACACCGCATCCTGAGTGGTGTTTTCAGGCAGGCGATGCTCATTGCTGACAATACCCACACGGGCACAGGCGCGGATCTTGTGCGCGACATAGACCTCGCTGGCCGGATCATTGCCAACCAGAACCACCGCAAGGCCTGGCATAATGCCATGGTCTGCAGCCAGTGTTTGCACCTTGCGCCCGGTTTCTTCATCAAGCTGACGCGCAATGGCGCGCCCGTCAATTATATCGGCCATCAGTTGGAAAAGACCACTGTGCGCGCACCATTGAGGAAAACACGATCTTCCAGATGGGCCTTGACGGCCTTTGCCAGCACGCGTCTCTCGACATCCCGGCCCGTGGCGACCAGCTCGGTCGGTGTCAGGCGGTGGCTGACATCTTCCACATCCTGCACGATAATCGGACCTTCATCGAGATCGGCTGTCACATAATGGCTGGTTGCGCCAATCATCTTCACACCGCGATTATAGGCCTGGTGATAGGGCTTCGCACCTTTGAAACCGGGCAGGAAGGAGTGATGGATGTTGATACAGCGCCCGGTGAGGAATTTGGTCAGGTCATCGGACAGAATCTGCATGTAGCGGGCCAGAACCACCAGTTCGGCGCCGGTTTCTTCCACCACCTGCTTGATCTGCGCTTCCTGTTGCGGTTTTGTGTCCTTCGTAATCGGGAAGTGGTAATAAGGAATATCGCCAATCAGCGAAGTGGTCAGTACTTCGCGCGGGTGATTGTTGATGATGGCAACAACCTCCATTTTCAGTTCACCAATGCGCATCCGGTAGAGCAGATCGCCCAGGCAATGATCAAGCTTGCTGACCATCAGCACAACTTTGGGCGTATAGCCGGGGGCGCGCAGTTTCCAGTCCATGCCCAGTTCTTCGGCCAGAGGGACAAACCTCGTCCGGAAATCCTCCGGTGCTGTTGAACAGGGGTTAAACTCGACACGCATGAAAAACTTGTCGGTTGCCGGATCATCATATTGCTGGGCGTCGGTAATGTTACCGCCATTTTCTGCCAGAAAGGACGCCACGCGGGCAACAAGCCCCGGTTTGTCGGCACATGAAAGGCTCAACACACAATTTGCAGTCACGCGAAAATCTCCTCTCGATCAGGTATTATCGTAGCGCGGCAGCGCATCACCATGCCTTGCAGCATAGGCATTGATCCATTCAACCGTCGGTTTAAGACCACCGAACGGATAGAAATGCAATCGCACCCGGCCATGTTCAGGCCCAAGTCCGGTGCGCAGTGCATCAACCATTTTATCCGGCCCCGCCTTGCCAATCAGATTGGTGAGCGAAATACCGTATTTTCTGAGCACGGCGGATGATGCCCCCACACCGCAGAATTTGGCATAGCGCAGCAGGCGCTTGATTCCCGCCGGGCCTGGGATGCCGATACGCACAGGGGCTTCAATACCGCGCTGGCGCATTTCAGCCAGCCAGTCGAGAAAGGCATTGGGATCAAAACCGAACTGCGTAACAACCAGCGGTGCCATGTTACGGGCAGAAATATCCGCCATCTTGTCTTCCATCCACATCCACAAATCCTGCGGAGAGACATTCGGGTGACCTTCAGGGTGGCCAGCGATGCCGACTGCGGTAATGCCATTGGCTTCAAATATGCCGGTGCGGATCATCTGCAGGGTATCGGAAAACGGGCCAGCCGGTTCAGGCGGATCGCCCGCGACCAGAAAAACGCGTTTTGCTCCGGCTTCGCGCACAAGGCGTTCCATCATGGTGGCCAGTTCGTCTTCACTGAAAATGCGCCGCGCAGACAAATGCGGCATCGGTTCAAAGCCAAGGTCACGGATATGGACAGCGGCTGCTATCCTCTCATCCATTTCCTCCCCCGGCAGGAAGGTCACTGCGATGGGGGTGTCAGGCGCAATCAGGGAGGCGGCCTCATCAAGGGCGGGGCGATCTTTCGCGGTCATTTCCAGTGAATACCCGTCCATCATATTGGCGGGTGGTTTGTCCCAGTTGGGATGAATTGCTGCATAGCTCATGCCATTTCCTCTCCGTCTTTCGCGGCCACGAAATTTCCCCTAGCAAATTGCATTTGTTTCGTATAGATGAATTATTCGCAATTGTGAATTTAATTGGAATTTTGAGAGAGCTTTCCTCAATTATGCTGATTTTTCTGCCGGGACTGATCTGCAATGCGCAAATATTTGCGCCGCAACTGGCGGCTTTCCCCGGTGCGCGTGTGGCCCCGTCATATGGAGTGCTGAACCGGCTGGATGCCATGGCGCGTCTTGTGCTGGATAATGCACCTGAGCGATTTGACCTGTTTGGCCATTCCATGGGCGGACGAATCGCACTGGAAGTTGTGCGGCAGGCGCCGGAGCGGGTGCGTCGTCTTGCCCTTGTCAGCACAGGTGTTCACGGTGTCGGGGAAGGGGAGGCGCAAAAGCGCCATGCCTTGCAGGCCATTGGTTATGAGCAGGGTTTTGAGGCTCTGGTTGATCACTGGCTCCCTCCCATGCTGGCGCCTGATCATCGCGATGACAAAGCCATTATTGATCCTCTGCGCGCTATGTGCATCAGCATGGGTCAGGAAGTGTTTGATGCACAGATTGCTGCCCTGCTGGCTCGAAATGAAGCAAAGAGCCTGCTGCCGTCCATGACTTGCCCGACACTGGTGATGACCGGCACGCTCGATAGCTGGAGTCCGCCTGACCAGCACGCAGCTATGGCGGAAACCCTGCCGGATGCCCGGCTCGAAATTATCGAGGGGTCTGGCCATATGATTACCTGCGAGGCCTCAAAAGAGGTGAATGACGCTATCACGCGCTGGCTGGATATGCCGGTGCTGCGACCCTGAATATCTTGAATGGAGAGATCGAAAATGAGTGAATCACTGCAACAAAAACTCGATGCAAAGGGCGATATTGTCCATTTTCTGCGTAATCAGCAGGTCGGGCCTAATGTCTATCCCGGCGTCCCGGCAGAGTTTTCCAACTGGCGCTCCGAACAGGAAGCCTGGGCAAAAAAATCAGTTCTGTTCAACCAGTCCTACCATATGGTCGAGCTGGATGTGATTGGTCCCGATGCTTTCAAATTGCTCGAATATCTGGGTATTAACAGCTTCAAGGGCTTTGTGGTCAACAAGGCCAAGCAGTGGATTCCGGTTACGCCGGAAGGGTATGTCATTGGTGATGTGATCCTGTTCTATATTGCCGAGGATTTCTTCACGCTGGTTGGCCGCGCCCCCGCCATAGAATGGGTGGAATTTCACGCCGCGACCGGAGACTGGAAGGTTGAAGTCAGCCGTGATGAGCGCACTACCGCCCGGCCCAAAGCCGAGCAGGAATATCGCCGCAATTACCGCTTCCAGCTTCAGGGCCCCAATGCGATGGCGGTGCTTGGCGAAGCGATGGGGCAGACTCCGCCCGATCTCAAATTCTTCAACATGGCCACTGTCAAAATTGCAGGCAAGGATGTCCACGCCCTGCGTCATGGCATGGCGGGGCAGCCCGGTTATGAGCTGTTCGGTCCGTGGGCAGATTATGATGCTGTCCATTCCGCGCTGGTCGAGGCCGGCAAGGATCATGGCCTGACGCTGGTTGGCGGACGGACCTACAGTTCCAACACGCTTGAATCCGGCTGGATTCCATCACCTCTGCCAGCTACTTTTTCCGGAGAAGGCAGCCGTGCCTTCCGTGAGTGGATGCCGGGCACATGCTATGAAGGAAATTGCTCGATCGGCGGTTCCTTCGTGCCGGACAGCATTGAAGGCTATTACCTGACCCCGTGGGATCTGGGCTATGGCCATATCGTCAAGTTCGACCATGATTTTATTGGTCGCGAGGCGCTGGAAAAAATGAAGGATGACAAACATCGCGTCAAGGTCACGCTGGCACTGGACACGGCAGATCTGATGCGGGTGCAGAGCAGCTATTACACCAGGGGCGACCGGGCAAAATATATGGAATATCCCAGCGCGGTCTATGCCATGCACCCGTTTGATGAAGTGCGCTGCGATGGCAAGGTGATCGGCCTGTCCACCTGGATTGGCTATTCCGCGAATGAAGGAAAAATGCTGACTCTGGCCATGATTGATCCGGATTATGCCGACATGGGCAAACCGGTTACTCTGGTGTGGGGGGAGCCGGATGGCGGCACGACAAAGCCGACGGTGGAGCCGCATATCCAGACAGAGATCAAGGCCTATGTCAGCCCGGTTCCCTATTCCGAAACCGCGCGTGATGCCTATGCCGATAGCTGGCGGCAGGAAGGTATCGCCCGCTGATCAGACAGGGTCCTGACCCTATTCATTATATCCCCGCCTCATTACAGTGAGGCGGGGTTTTTTATGTCTTGCAATTCCTGTTTTCTGTTCGTTTCTTGCTGGCCTGACCGGACCCATTTCTTCAACAACTATTTCTGCACAGATTCGCTCTGGCTGTTGCGAATCACGTGAACCCTCACAAATGCAGGGCTGAGCAAAGTCGTTCAGCACAAGTGGCTTTCCTTCTCTCCCTGTGCAGCCCAAGAAACGCAAAATACCCTATTGCACATGAATCTTATCTGATTCACTATATAGTGGCTGGTTGTCAGGGGGGTTAACAAGACCTAGTGGAAATGGGGGCGCGTAATAAGTGTCCGACCGCAGAAATACGCTGAATCTCTAATCTGTTTGGCGAATTTTTTGCTGTTCCATCGAGGTTTTGTGGTCTGGCTCCGTCAATGCAGCAAGCGGCAAAAGGCGGGGCCGTGTGGAACAGGAACATATGGCATGGTCGGGATCTGTCCTGGCCATATGCGGGGACCGACGGGGACGATATGGAATTCAGAACGGATGATGAAACGGCATTGGGGACCGACCTGCAAACGGACAGGAAAATGCCTCCCGCCCACGACGCAAAGGCTGCAATAGATATGGATCAGTCCGACAAGGGCACAGAGGCGCTGGTTGCGCAAAAAGCAATGGAAGCCATGGCCGCGGCTACGCTTGCGCAAGATGCAGACAGCAGCAGCAAAAAAGTCTGTGATCGTCGTTTTGATATCATCACGGATGATGCGCGCGATGCTTTCCTGACCGAGTTCGGCAAGGAAACCCTGACGGACCGTTATCTGCTTCCCGGAGAGAGTTATCAGGATCTGTTCGCGCGTGTGGCTGATTATTACGCAGATGATGGCGACCATGCGCAGCGCCTGTATGATTATATATCCAATCTGTGGTTCATGCCGGCAACGCCCGTGCTCTCCAATGGCGGGACAACGCGAGGCCTGCCAATTTCCTGCTATCTCAATTCGGTGGAAGACAGTCTGGAAGGGATCGTCAACACCTGGAACGAAAATGTCTGGCTGGCCAGTCGTGGCGGCGGGATTGGCACCTATTGGGGAGAGGTGCGCGGTATTGGTGAACCGGTTGGCCTGAATGGCAAGACCAGCGGGATTATCCCCTTTGTCCGGGTGATGGACAGCCTGACACTTGCCATTTCGCAAGGCTCCCTGCGCCGTGGCTCGGCTGCATGTTATATTGATGTCAGCCACCCGGAAATCGAGGAGTTTCTGGAAATCCGCAAGCCCAGCGGGGATTTCAACCGCAAGGCGCTGAATCTGCATCATGGTGTCTTGCTGAGTGACGCCTTTATGGAAGCAGTGCGTGATGGCGCAGAATTTGATCTGCTCAGCCCGCGGGATGGATCGGTGCGCAAAACCATTGATGCACGCAGCCTGTTCCAGAAGCTGGTTGAAACGCGCCTTGCCACGGGTGAGCCTTATATTGTGTTCTCCGATACGGTGAACCGGATGATGCCTGAACATCATCGCGATCTTGGCCTGAAAGTCTCGACCTCCAATCTGTGCAGCGAAATCACCCTGCCAACAGGGCGGGATCATCTGGGCCAGGACCGAACCGCTGTTTGCTGCCTGTCTTCACTCAACCTTGAAAAATGGGATGAATGGAACGGGGACAAGCAGTTTATCGAGGATGTCATGCGCTTCCTTGATAATGTCCTGCAGGACTATATTGACCGTGCGCCTGATGAAATGGCCCGTGCACGCTATTCAGCAGAGCGGGAACGCAGCGTAGGGCTGGGGGTTATGGGTTTTCACTCCTTCTTGCAAAGCAAGGGGGCTGCGCTGGAAAGCGCGATGGCCAAGGTGTGGAACCTCAAGATGTTCAAACACATTTCCGCCAAGGCCAATGAGGCGAGCATGATGCTGGCCAAGGAACGCGGCCCATGCCTTGATGCCGAGGAAATGGGCGTGATGGAGCGGTTCTCCTGCAAGATGGCAATTGCGCCAACTGCCTCTATCAGCATCATTTGCGGTGGCACATCGGCCTGTATCGAGCCGATTCCGGCCAATATCTATACGCACAAGACCTTGTCGGGCAATTTCGTGGTCAAGAACAGTTATCTTGAAAAACTGCTCCAGACCAAGAGCAAGGATTCCACCAATATCTGGAACTCCATTCTTGAGCATGGCGGCAGTGTGCAGCATCTCGATTTCCTTTCGCCTGAGGAAAAGGCGATGTTCAAAACCAGTTTCGAGATTGACCAGCGTTATTTGCTGGAGTTCGCGGCAGATCGTGCACCCTTTATTGATCAGGCCCAGAGTCTGAACCTGTTTATTCCGGCGGATGTCGATAAATGGGATTTGATGATGCTGCATTTCCAGGCCTGGGAGAAGGGCATCAAATCGCTCTATTACCTGCGCAGCAAATCGGTGCAACGTGCCGGTTTTGCCGGTGGGGTAGAGGCTGACAACACCAAGAATGCGGCGCAGTTCAATCTGTCGGTTGATGGTGGACAGACCGATTACGAGGAATGTCTTAGCTGCCAGTAACCGATCCGGGCTGTTTCCATAATGTCTGATTTTCCGCCTCATCCGAAATTGAAGGTAAAGATCCAGATTTTTTGTGATGACGAGATTGCATTCGGGCCAGGCAAGGCGGACCTGCTGGATGCAATCAGGGCGCATGGCTCCATTTCTGCCGCTGCCCGGAAAATGGGCATGAGCTATCGCAGGGCGTGGATGCTGGTGGATGTCATGAACCGTTGCTGGCATTCACCATTGGTTGTTACTGCTCCGGGTAATGCACGCGGCGGCGGTGCACAGCTTACACCATGCGGTGATACTGTTTTGCAACATTATCGCACCCTGCAGCACAAGGCTGATGGTGTTTCTGCCAGTTCAGCCTGTCAGGAGCTTGAAGGTTTGTTGCGCGACCATCCGAAGGAAAAGCAACACCAAAAGACCTGAATAAAGCACCGATCTGAAAAAGGCCGGACAGACGATTAGCTGTCAGGCTGATCAGGGCAGCCGGGTGACCAGCAGCTTTATTTCCGGCTGCTCACTGTCTGCAATTTGCACGTTGTAACGGCCCGGCGTCAGAGGAAAATCTACCATTTTGCGAATGCCGGTGCAGTCAGGGCCATGGCTATGGGCTATAGATGTGATTGCTGTCTGGCCAGAAACAATATCCACCCATGCACGCGATCCCAGCGCAATGCGATAGGTCCCTGCCTCACGCACATCAATGCGGGCAAGCCCTCCAAAGCTGTTGGCCTCACTCTGTTTTTTCAGGGGAGCCGCATAGCGCATGTTTTCTGTCTCATGCAGGGCAAGTATGGCGGATTCTCCGGCCTTTAACCTGACCTTGCGCGCTGCATAAGAACTGCTGGCCGATGAAAGCGAGACAGAGCGGGACCATCCGGCAAGCTCTGCAGGTGGCGCCGCAACCGCAGTGCATGTTGGCGTAGCCTGCTCCTGCGCAAGAACAGGTGCGCTTGCCAGAAAGCCGCAAGAAAGGATGAAGATAGCGGTTCGGATCATGAAGGCCCCATATGTTGCACAAGCTATATTTACATGTATATAGCCTGCCATAATTTCCCGCAATCGTATTTTTCAGGGGGTCATTTTGCGTCTTCTTTCCTTGCTTTCAACAGCCTCGCTCCTGATGTTTCCGGCAGTCGTTCATGCCGGGGAGCAAGGCAATGCTACCAGTAATCCGGACAAAGCCTTCACCCTTGGCCAGATTGTGGTTACGGCCGAGAGTCTGCCGGGCATTGAAATCGGTAATGAAACACTGACCGCCGAGGGAATTTACGCCTTCAACCGCCAGACGCTGGATGATGCGGTGAATGTCATGCCGGGTGTTTCTGCTTCCAATAGCGGGGGGAGGCGAAATGAGAGGCTGATCTTCGTGCGCGGGTTTGACCGCTTTCAGGTTCCGCTTTCGATTGATGGTATTCGCGTCTACCTGCCTGCGGATAACCGTCTGGATTTTGGCCGGTTTCTGACATCCGACATTGCCGAGATCCAGGTTGCCAAGGGTTATACCTCTGTGCTTGATGGCCCCGGCGCGATGGGCGGCGCGAATAATCTTGTGACCTCAAGGCCAACCCGCCCGCTGGAAGCTGAGGTGCAGGGCACGCTCAACCTCGATCGCGATGTGGATTATGCCGGCTATACGGCTTACGGAAAAATCGGCACGGCGCAGGACAAGTGGTATGCGCAGGCTTCTTATGCCCGCACCTATCGCGATCACTGGGATCTGGCAGGGGGGTATGAACCTGTTGCCGGATCGGGCGAGGATGGCGGTGAACGGGATTTTTCCCGCACACGTGACTGGCGGCTTAATCTGAAAGCAGGTTTCACGCCCAACGCTACGGACGAATATGCGCTAAGCTATACAAGGCAGGAAGGTTCCAAAAACGCGCCGCTGCATATCAGCGATCCTGAAGGGACCCAGCGTTACTGGAACTGGCCATACTGGAATATTGACAGTATCTATTTCCTCTCCACAACTGCACTGGGTGATCGGGCTACCCTGAAAACGCGGGCTTATTATAATAGTTTTGATAATTTGCTGCGCTCTTTCGATGACCGGACGCAGACCACCCAGACAAGGGGCTATGCCTTCAACAGCTACTATGCAGACAAGGCATGGGGCGGTTCGGCAGAGCTGGGAGTGGATATAAGCAGCAGTAACCGTCTGACGATTGCCGCTCATTTCCGGCGGGACAAGCATGTGGAATGGCAGCAAAGTTTTCGCGGGGGGGAATTTACCGAGCCGCGCCAGACCAATCTGGAAGACACATACAGCATTGCAGCAGAAAACCGGCTGAAGCTCTCTCCGGCTCTGACGCTGACAGCAGGCATCAGTTATGACTGGCGGGATCTGAAAAAAGCCGAGGAATATGGCGCACCGCCCGGCGGCGGCGCTGATGCGATTTTCAGCTATCCTCTCAGAAATGCTGATGCCCTGAATGGTCAGGCAAGGCTGGAATGGTTGCCGGATGATGATACGCGCCTCGATCTGAGCGTTTCTTCGCGCACCCGCTTTCCTTCCATCTTTGAACGCTTCAGCACACGGTTTGGCACAGCAGCCTCCAACCCGGCTCTGAAGGCGGAACGCGCCACCAATTATGAACTGGGGTTCAGCCGCCAGATGGGTGTGGTCCGTGTCGAAGGCGCGTTGTTTTACAGCGATATTCAGGATGCGATTGTCTCGGTGCGTCCTGCTGGTTTTCCTCCCAACACAAACCAGAACCAGAATCTGGGTAATGCCGACTATTATGGTGGTGAAATTGCGTTTGATGTTCAGCTTGGTTCATCGTTCCAGATGGGGGCCAACTATACCTATATCCACCGCGATTTTGACATTACGGGCGCTTTGCCAGGAACAACGGTTCCAGCTTTTGAGCTGACGGATGTGCCGAAGCACAAGGCTTTTGTCTATGGAGACTGGAAGCCGCTTGCAGGGCTACGGATTGTGTCCAGTATTGATATCGCATCAGACCGGAAAACTTCGTCATCGGCCTCACCACCCGTCTATTACAACACCGGAAGCTATGTTCTGGCCAATTTGCGGATAGATTATACGCTGATGGATAATGTTGAACTGGGCATTGGCGCGCGCAATGTGTTTGATGATAACTATATATTGACGGATGGATTCCCTGAACCGGGGCGCAGCTTTTTTGTCAGCACACGCGCGCGGTTCTGACAATGCGCCAAGAGGCCTGCCCCTATATCTGTCTGCCTGCGCGCCCGGCAAGTTCGATGACATATTGCCATGCTGTCCGGCCTGAGCGCGCTCCGCGCTGCATGGACCAGGCCATTGCATCATCTTCTTCAAAGCTCAGACCGTAAGCCTCCGCATAGCCGCGAATAATATCGAGATAGACATCTTTTGAACACTGGTGAAACCCCAGGGCAATGCCAAACCTGTCAGCCAGCGCCAGAGTATCATCGGCAGCATCTCGTGGATTGATGGGGTCATCCTGTTCAGACATATGTCGGGGCTGAATGGCGCGCCGGTTGGATGTCACGGCCAGACGAACATTGGCAGGGCGTGCCTCTACACCGCCTTCAAGCCAGCTGCGCAGCAGACGGGGGCCGGTAGTATCACCTTCGCCAAAGCCCAGATCATCAATAGAGACAAGCAACCGCCGATCCTTGCCAGCGATCCGGCTGAACAGCGCGGGAAGACTCTCCAGCGATCCGGCTCCTGCCTGGACCAGAGCCAGAGTGCCGGGGGCGCGTGCCTGTGCATCCGCGACTGCGGCACGAACCAGTGCGGATTTACCCATGCCGCGCGACCCCCAAAGCAGCATGTCATGGGCGGCATGACCTTCTGCCAAGCGGTTCACATTGGCCGTTACACGCAATTTTTGCTGATCTATTCCACGCAGATGTGCAAGATCAGGCGCGTCAATTGTGCTGACGCCGCGTGCCTGCCTGCCATCCCAGACATAGGCAGGGAAGGCGTCCCAGTCCGGTTCAGGAACAGATTGAGGGGCCAGCCTGTCCAGTGCATCGGCAATACGGGCGGCAATATGGGCGAGAGTGTGTTCCTGATCCGGCATGGCTGGGTTTTAGCTGGCCAATTGCTCCGATGAAAGGCTGTAAAGCAAGTCTGCGCCATCGGTGGCAGAGGCCTTCAGGCCCATGGCTTCGGCTACGATATGACGAGAAAAATATTGGGCGATGACGGGTTTGCTTTCTGCCAGTGCGGGGGATGCGCCAGCCTGAACAGCCTGCACCTGTCGCTGCAATTGCCATCCGGCAACAGCAATGGCGCACATGGTACAAAAAGGAACACTGCCAGCCAGACGATCATCGAGACTGGCGCAGTCTCTCATCCACCGGGCAATTGTTGCGCATTCTTCTGCCAGCATACCGATGGCGGAGTCCTCACCATTCTCTCTGACAATATCAGCCATCAATGCAGCCAGATCGGCGCCATCACCCAGCCCCAGCTTGCGTGTAACCAGGTCAGCGGCCTGAATGCCGTTGGTGCCCTCATAGATCGGTGCGATACGACTATCACGGAAATGCTGCGCTGCGCCGGTTTCCTCGATAAAGCCCATTCCACCATGAACCTGAATACCAAGCGAGGCCACTTCACAGCCAATATCCGTGCCCCATGCCTTGATCAGCGGAACGAGGATTTCTGCCCGTCTTGCGGCCACTTCATCGCCCAAAGAGCCGCGGTCAATCTGCCCGGCGGTATAATAGAGCAAGGCTCTGGCCCCTTCGGTCAGTGCTTTCATGCGCAAAATCATACGCCGCACATCGGGATGTTCGATGATCGGAACAGGTGATTTGTCAGCCGATCCGGCCCGTGCGGACTGGACCCGCTCTTGTGCATAGGCGGTGGCCTGTTGCATTGCGCGTTCGGCAATTTGCACACCTTGCGATCCGACATTGACGCGGGCAGAATTCATCATGGTGAACATGGCCGCAAGTCCCCGGTTCCCCTCGCCCACAAGCTCCCCGATACATTCGCCATTATCACCAAAAGACATGACGCAGGTTGGAGAGGCCATAATACCAAGCTTGTGCTCCAGACTGACGCAGCGCAGATCGTTGCGATCCCCCGGAGACCCATCGGCATTGACGTGGTATTTGGGCACAATAAACAGCGAGATTCCGCGCGATCCTGCCGGGGCATCGGGCAGGCGGGCCAGCACCAGATGGATGATGTTTTCGGACAAATCATGTTCGCCCCAGGTGATAAAGATTTTCTGGCCCGCGATCCGGTATTTGCCGGTATGTTCGCCTGTTTCTATCGGAGTTGCGGTGCTGCGCAGGGCGCCGACATCACTACCCGCCTGAGGCTCGGTCAGGTTCATGGTGCCAGACCAGATGCCGCTCACCAGATTTGGCAAATACAGGGCTTTCTGGGCATCGCTGCCATGGTGATCCAGTGCCTCGATCGCGCCGACTGACAGCATGGGCAGCAGGGTGAAGGCCATATTGGCCGTGCCAAGATTTTCCATGACATTGACTGCCAGTGAAAAGGGCAGGCCCTGTCCGCCATAGGCAACGGGCCCGCTGATCGCATTCCAGCCCTGCTCGACAAATTGCATGTAGGTCTGGGCAAACCCGTCGGGCAGACTCACCGCGCCATTATCAAGCGTTGCGCCTTCAAGATCACCTATGCGGTTGAGTGGCGCAAACTCCCCTTGCGCAAACTGGCCTATGCCTTCTGCAATTGCCTCGACCATATCGGCTTCTGCTGCAGAAAATTTCTCATGCTTCGCCAGTTCACCAATTCCGGCATTGACGGACAAGGCAAGCAATTGATCCTGCGAGGCGGGCGTAAAAGGCTGCATCCAAGGCTCTCCTGTTGCAATATATTCTGGTGTTTTCCGGTGCCTGAATATAGCGCAAGATCATGCACGACAAGAACGCTACGGAACGGCTGGCCGCAAATGCCCAAGGCATTTCCCGCGCATCTGCCTTGCTTGATTCGGGGCAATGTGTCGCGATACCGACCGAAACCGTTTACGGGTTGGCTGCACGCGCGGATCAGACAGAGGCGGTAGCTGCGATATACCGGGCCAAGGGCAGGCCTGATTTTAATCCGCTGATCGTACATGTCGCCAGTCTTGAGCAGGCTATGACTCTGGGGGCTTTTGATGAGCGCGCTTGTGCTCTTGCACAGCATTTCTGGCCCGGCCCGTTAACACTGGTTCTGCCTTTGAAACAGGGTGCAGATATTGCCCCTGCCATTACTGCAGGCTTGCCCAATATTGCCTTGCGCTGTCCTGCCCACACGGTGATGCGCAAGGTGCTCGATAAAGTGGGCAAGCCGCTGGCAGCACCATCCGCCAATATCAGCGGAGCGGTCAGCCCGACATCGGCCGGGCATGTGCTGGAAACACTGGATGGACGCATCGCTGCTGTTCTGGATGGAGGGGTATCGGCAGCCGGGCTGGAATCGACTATCATTGCCTTGCGCCCGGATAACAGATGGCAATTGCTCCGCCATGGTCCGGTGACGCAGGAAGAATTGACAGGTTATCTGGGGGAGCCTGATGCAGTGACCTCACACAAGGTGGAGGCGCCTGGTCAGCTTTTGCAACATTATTCACCGGGGAAGCCTGTTCGCCTGAATGCGCAAAGCCCCGAAGCAGATGAATATATGATCGGTTTTGGCCCTGTCACGGGCGATTGCACCCTGTCTGCGCGTGGAGATCTGGCCGAAGCGGCAGCGCGTTTATATGATTGCCTGCATAAAGGGGGTGCGGCACCGCAGGCCCGGATTGCTATTGCTCCGGTGCCGGATACAGGCATAGGCGCGGCCATTAATGACCGGCTGGTGCGTGCTGCCGCTTAATATTCAATCCCCACAAACCCTGTAGCGATTACCGGGTCCTGCTCTCCAAAGGTTAAAACACGCGCAATGATGTAGTTTGTTACCGCATTGCTTGTTACGAAAAACCGGCATCCACTTTTTCGCGCAATGCTTTAATCCGGTTGCGCAGGCACAGTTGGCAGGATTATCCGGATTTCATCATAGATGTCGCGAGCCTTATCGCAGGCGTCTTCATTGCCATTTTCGCAGCTCCGGCTTTCCCGTTCATAGTCACGTTCCAGCTTGCCCAGCCGCTCAAGCCGTTTACGCAGTTCCTTGCCGCGTTTTTCATCGGCTTCGGACTGGCTGGTAGTGGCGAGATCTACGGCCTTGCCTGCCACCCGCACGGGCGCAGTGGCGACATCAACAGCAGTTTTGGCAATGCAACCCGACAGTAATAATGAAGAAAATCCGGCACTGACCGCAAGAGTAATGGCACGCATGAAAAATCCTTCCATGCGCGCTATAGCATGTGCTGATGAATGTTTGAAAAACCTGTTTGACTATACCGGGGATAATCCCGGCGCAGATCAGGATTCTTCGGTATTCTCGTAATATTGCGGGGCGTGTTCGCGCAGGACATCAAGAATTTTGCCAAGCGCTGTCGGCTCATCTGTTTTTTCCATTGCAGCCAGTTCCCGTGCAAGGCGACTGGAAGCTGCCTCGAAGATCTGACGCTCTGAATAGCTCTGTTCGGGCTGGTCATCGGGGCGGAACAGGTCGCGGGTCACTTCGGCAATGGAGACCAGATCACCCGAATTGATCTTGGCTTCATATTCCTGTGCCCGGCGGGACCACATGGTGCGTTTGACCTTGGGCTTGCCCTTGAGCGTTTCCATCGCTTCTTTCAGGGTCTTGTCACTGGAAAGCTTGCGCATCCCGATAGATTCGACCTTATTGACCGGAACGCGCAGGGTCATGCGTTCTTTCTCAAACCGCAGGACATACAGTTCAAGCTGCATTCCGGCGATTTCTTCATTCTGCAATTCGATCACACGGCCAACACCATGTTTGGGATATACGACATAATCGCCAACGTCGAAGGCGGGGGCATTACTTGCCATTGAAACGTGTCCTTTCGCCATGGAGCGAAACCATCTGTATCTTGCGCAGCAAGGCTGACGATCATATGTCAGACATAGTTAAACGATCGTGCTCACAATCCGAGGGACGATCGACTATTTACCGCACTTTCTGATGAGATGGTTCTGAGTCTCCGAGATCCAGCCAGCACCAAAGATTCGGTGCAATTGACACATTATATAGCAGAACGGTAACAAAATTACCAGTCCCCTTTTCGCATGTGCAAAAAGAGGATGGCCGAAAACGGAAGTCTGGCGTTTTGTCCCGGCCATGTGCATGGCCAAAATGGCGCCGGAACAGCAGGGTTGATCAGTCGCCTTCGCCTGGTTCCGACGAGAAATATTTATCAAACTTGCCCTCTTCTCCCTTATGCTCATCAGCATCGGCAGGCGGTTCTTTCTGGGCGGTGATATTGGGCCATTCTGCCGAGAATTTTGTGTTGAGTTCCAGCCATTTTTCCAGCCCGCTTTCGGTATCAGGCAGGATAGCTTCAGCCGGACATTCCGGTTCGCAGACGCCGCAATCAATGCACTCATCAGGGTTGATAACAAGCATGTTTTCACCCTCATAGAAGCAATCAACGGGGCAAACTTCGACGCAATCGGTGTATTTGCATTTGATGCAGGCGTCGGTGACAACATAGGTCATGGGTGTGCGCGTCCTTGGTGATCTTCGGTTTCCGGCGCAGCTATGGACTTTTTAGCCTCTGCGTCAAGCACCTGATAGCAGGAACCTGCTTCTGCAGCGGGGCCGCGCCGATGCGGCAGGGACAGAATACGGACTGTTCTGACCTGACTTCCCAGAGGTAAAACCAGAATATCGCCCGCGTGGACAGGTTTGCTGGAGCGGGTTACACGCTCCCCGTTACAACGGATATGTCCTTTTTCCGCCATCGCGTGAGCCAATGCGCGGTTTTTGGTAAAGCGCAGATAAAACAGCAGCCGGTCAATCCGCATGGCCGACATTGTTATACGCCGTTATTCAAGGAGATTGGCCAGACCGGCAAATGCGTTACCTTCACGTGGTTGTGTCTGCTTGTGTTCACGATGTTTGCGACGAGAGGGGCGCCATTCCCAGCGATGCGGATTTGCCGGCCCGAACATACCTTCCGGCAGGGGAGGCGCATGGGTTACACGAAATCCGGCCGTGCCAAGCAGTCGTTCAAAATTCTGTTCTTCCAGCCCGGTCGAGATTCCGAGATTGGGCGACACGGCAAAATATCTTTTCCCTCTGGCCTTGTTGCGCGCATCATGCGCGGCCCGCAGGACTTTTTCGGCAATATCAATTCTGACCATTTGCGAACCGGCAGGTCTGTATCCGGATGGAGATGGTCTGGTTGCAGCCAGCACGGTAAACATGTCCGGATTAATCGGGCGGCGATCGACGGCAAGAGCATTCAGAATCTGGCGGGGTGCCGGTTTGAGCAGGTCACGCGCATAAATGTCCAGAGCGCCGAAGATCACTCCGAGGCGGCGCAATTCGGGTCGCATTTCCCTGGGCAGATGTTCCACTCCTGCTTTTTCCCGACTGATATAGCCATGCCCGTCAATCAGTGTCAGCAGCAGGGCGCGCGCCTGTGATCCGGTTTCAGGATTGCGTGCTGCCTCGGCCATCTGGCGCAAAGGTTCAAGCGGGGCGAGCCGTTCTTCCAGCCATATCGCCAGCGCCTTGAGCAAGGCGTTCCGTGAATCATCCGGCAGCAAATCAAGGTCGCGTGCAGGGGTGATGCGGGGCGTTTCGCCAGATTGCCCACCTTCAAGCGTTGCAATATTGTGCCCTTCCCAGCGTATTGTGCCATTTTCGAACACCACCGGGGCAAAATTGCTGCTGATCAGGGTTTTGGCCCGCTCTGCCATCAATCCGGGCAGGGCTTTTTCTCCGGCAGCAAGCAGCATCCGCCGGTCTTCATGGCTGGCATTGTGATCCACCGTGAAGTGGAAGCCGGATAGCCGGCCTATCTCTTCATCCTCAACCCGTAATATGGCATCATCGCCCAGTGTAACCGGCAGCAAGTTCGCATCCTGTCCCAGCGCCCGCATCAAGATCGCTGTCCTTCTGTTAACAAATCGTTCTGTCAGGCGCGCATGAAGGGCATCTGACAGACGAGCTTCGACACCGCGCGCCCGCGCGGCCATTTCGTCCCGGGCAAGAACCCAGTCCGGACGCTGGCAAATATAGGCCCAACTGCGAATCGCCGCGATTCGGCCCTGAATTGTATCAATTCCGCCCTGCACATTGTCCAGTTCCGCAATACGTGCGGCTACGAAGTCTGCACCGATATAGCCTTGTTGCAAGTCCTGCCACAGTCTTGCGACGAACCGCGCATGAGTATGTGCTCCCTGCTGGCGAAAGTCGGGCAGGCAGCACACATCCCAAAACCGGCGAACAAGGCCTGCGCCGCGAACAGTGTCGGCAACCGGATCTTCCGAGAGCATGCGCAACACGGCAAGGTCAATCGCTTCAGGTGCTGCGGCCAGCCCGTCTTCGTCTGGCGGAAGTTCAAGATCGGCAATCAATTGCGCCAGAGAATCAAATCGTGGTTCCGGATTGCGCCAGAACAGGCGCGTCAGAGGAGCGAAACGGTGTTCTTCAATTGCATAGATTTCTTCTTCGCTCAGGGCAGGGGCTGCAGAGCTGGAATTGCCCGTGCCACCCCCTGTGCCACCCCCTGCGCCAGCTCCTGTGCCTGACAGAGTGCCAAAAGTTCCATCTCGCTGATGGCGGCCAGCCCGCCCGGCAATTTGTGCCATTTCTGCAGGAACAAGTCGCCGGAGCCTGCGACCGTCAAACTTGTTCAGCGAGGCAAAGGCAATATGGTTGAGGTCCAGATTCAACCCCATGCCAATCGCATCAGTCGCGACGATGTAATCCACCTCGCCCTGCTGGAACAATTCGACCTGGCGGTTGCGTGTTTCGGGACTGAGGGCACCCATGACCACGGCAGCGCCGCCCCTGAACCGGCGCAGCATCTCGGCCATGGCATAGACCTGTTCGGCCGAGAAGGCGACAATGGCACTGCGAGGTGGCAGGCGGGACAGTTTGCGCGGGCCAATACAGGAGAGAGTGGAAAAACGCGGACGGCTGACCAGTTCCGCTTCGGGAACAAGCTGTTTTATCAGTGGCTCCAGCGTGGCAGAGCCGAGCAGCAGGGTCTCCTCTCGTCCGCGTGCATGAAGGAGCCGGTCGCTAAAGATGTGTCCGCGTTCAGGGTCGGCTGCAAGCTGGGCTTCATCAAGCGCCAGAAAGGCCGGTGCATTCAGATCGCCGCGCGGGACAGGCATGGCCTCGGCAGTGCAGCACATATATCGGGCATGGGGCGGTTCAATACGTTCTTCACCCGTAATGAGGGCAACCGCATTTTCCCCCTTGATTGCCACCACACGGTCATACACCTCGCGGGCGAGCAGGCGTAGCGGGAAGCCCATCACCCCGCTGGAATGGGCGCACATGCGTTCAATGGCGAGGTGGGTCTTGCCGGTATTGGTTGGCCCAAGGACGGCCTTGATCGTACTGTCACTCACGCTGCGTCTGTTGCACCCTCCTGAATTGTTACGCGATCAGGCCGCGGGCAGATAACCCGATGGTAATTGCCGCGATGGCAATAATGGCGCCCATAATCAGGCGGATGATGCGCAAGGGCCAGTGTGTTGCCAGTTCGTCGCCCAATACCCATGCCAGAGTCAAGGCCCCGCATCCGCCAGTGGCTCCGCCCAGACCTGCCAGCCATGGCACGCCCGTTCCTGCGGCAAAGGCAAAGACCAGAAACCGGGGGGCATCACCGATCTGACGGGAAAGAAGCACCAGAAAAGCTGCACCCAGCGAGCGGGTCGGCTCTGACGGAGGAGTAAAGCGCACCGGCCAGAACAGCTCGAAAGCTGCAATGGCCAGAGCAAAGGCGATCAGCATGTTCTTTGCCGCAACGGGAAGCAATATGGCGATGGAGGCACCGGCCCAGGCCATGAGTGCGGCACTGAAAATAGACGCTGACCAGGCGGTAAACAGGAGCATGGAATTACGCCCCAGCCGCTCCGTCAATGAGCCAATCAGCAATTGGTCACGATTGCCAAGGGAGGTCAACAGAAGACCGGCAAAGGCAAACAGGAAGGAAGGCATGCTGTCTCTCCATGCTGCCGGATAAGGCAGAAAATAGTTTACGCGAGGAGCTTTGCTCCTTTTTCACGAAACTTGTCGGCAATCATATTCTCGACAAAGGCCAGCCCCGGCGGCAGATCAAGTGACAGGATAACCTCTGCGGGTTCGATTTCTATCTGGCCATTGAGTGATGATCCCATCGCTCCGATGGCAAAGGTCATACGGTATTCTTCCGGCCATTGTGTTTCAACGCTGGCCTGCCCGCCGGGGACGAAACTGGCAATGTCGCCAATCTTGTCATTGAAGCGTTGTTTTACCTCATCGCGGGGAAGGGAGTGCTGGATAGGAATACGCATCAATTATCTTTCTGTGTGTCAGTTTGTGGGGTTTCGGGAGAGCTGTCGTCCCCGTTCCCGTATTTATAATCCAGATAGCGGTTGCGGATAGCAAGCTTATCCAGCGATCCCTCTGCCAATTGTCTCGTGACACTGTCAATCTCGCGACTGATTTTGGAGAGGCTATCAGTCAACTGATCGTCCGGTGTCTGTCCGGCATGTTTCTCGCTGCGCATATGGGCGGGAATCTTGCGGTAGGACTCTATGGTTTCGGGCAGGACGTCTCCTACCAGAGAGCGAATTTCACGCGCGGCGGGATGGGCCGGGTCAATATGGTCAAGCTGCAGGCCAAGCGCATCAAGCTGCACCCCCATATCGCTCACCAGCCGGGCTGCAGGCGGGGGCAGGGCGGGGCGCTGATGTTCCAGCCACAATTCTGTTTTGCCAACCATCTGGCGGACATCGCCTTTGGCCAGATCTGTTCGTTTGGGTGTTTTCAGCTTCGGATAGCTGGAAAAGATAAAAATGGCCATGAATGTGGCAAGCAGGGTCAGCATGACTCCGGTAAAACCAATGCCATCAATCGCCAGTCCGGCAACCAGCGCAGTCATCCAGACTGCGGCTACTGCCAGAACTATCCGGCGCAGTTTTTTCATCCAGTGCCGGTATTTCATCCGGGCCGAGCGTGTTCCGAGCGATTGCCGTCTGCCGCCAGATCTTTGTGCCTGCAGGCTGCTGCCCGCGGCGCGCATAATGTGATCAGACTGACGGGTGCTGTCTGCCATCAGCCTTCCAGACTCAGCAGGCCGGAATCCTGCACCTGACGGGCGGCCTGCTCCTGTCCTTCAGCGCGGGCAATATAGCCTTTGGACTTTTCCACTTCCTGCGTCAGTGTCTCTACGGTCTGTTTCATCGAGTCCAGCGCCCGCAGCTTGAACTGATCCACCTCGTCCATTGTGTCATAGACATTCTGGAATGCACGCTGGAGCGTTTCAAGCGGGATAGTGCTGCTGGCAGCCTGCTCGTGTATCTTGCCGGTCTGCTCCCGCAGCATCTTGCCAGTGGAATCGATGATGTTGGCTGTCGTATCATTGAGAGCGGTAATCTGGTCGAGAACAAGGCGCTGGTTGGTCATGGCTTCGGCAACGGTTACCGCCGTGCGCAGGGCGCCAACCGTGGTGGTGCTTGCCCGGTCCACACCTTTGACCAGTTCGACATTGTTTTTCTTGACCAGATCCAGCGCGAGATAGCCCTGAACCGAAACCGCCATCTGGGTCAGCAGATCCTGTGTGCGCTGGCGGACATAGAACAGGGCAGTTTCGCGGATGGTTTTTGCCTTGGCCGGATCAATTCCGTCCAGCTCGTTGGCCTTTTCTTCCAGCCGGGTATCCAGCGTGCGCGATATATGGATCATCTGTTCCAGATTGCCCATCGCATCCCATAATTTCTGCCGTTCGACGTCAATCGCGGCATTATCCATCAGCAGCTCATCCTTGCCACTGGCGAGATTCAGCAAGATGGACTGGATATGCGTTTGCGCGCTCTGATAGCTACGAAAATAATTGGTCAGCTTGTTGCCAAAGGGGATGACCCCCAGAATCTTGCGTGTACCGGACAGTTTGCCGCGTTTTCCGGGGTCCAGTTCTTCCACCACCCGGCGCAGTTCTGCCAGATTGGCACCGACGCCTTCATCCTTGTCCATGGCACGGACCGGACGATCCAGAAAGCGGTTTGATTGCCCTGCCGCCGCGATAATTTCCTTGCGCCCCATATTGGTAATCTGGTCCACCTTGCGGCCAAATTCGGGGGAATTGGTATCCTGTGCCAGCAGGTCGGAAACAAATTCATCGACCTTTTCATCCAGCCTGCTTTTGGCCTGATCGCTGACGGGAACCAGACCTGAAGCCTGCTGCGCCGAAACAACCGGCACCGGGTCGGGAGGACTAAGCTCAAGCCCGGTTGCTGTTGCTGTTGCTGTCGCTACGGGCTTCTGGTCGGATGAATTGGCCATAATGCTGTCTTTATACCTCCGGCGATATGCGAACAACAAAAGGTGGTGTCGCACCTTTACTGTATTAAGTGCATAATACACGCGTTTCAAGCGTTTCCCCCGGATTTGCATTTTACATTTTTTCATTCACTTATTTTGATGAACAGATTTTTTTTGTCAGCTATGCAGCGCGATTGATAATGATGCCTGGAGCGATTGAAGGATAATTGATGACTGAACCTGTCCAGCCTTCCCAGGGGCCTTCTTCGGGGTCTTCTCCGGAGCCAAAATCTTCAAATAAAGCTTCATCGGAAAGTGTGGCGGAAGAATATCTGAGCAGCGCCGCCAGAAATCTCCGGGACTGGTGGCATACATCTGTTATCAATACGGTGGACCAGGCCGATGTGATTGCCCGTCGGCGTGATGATGCGCAGATGTCAGCGCGCTATATCTTCATGCTGATGATGTCTGCCGCGATCGCGGTTCTGGGTCTGCTGCAGAATTCTCCGGCCGTGATTATCGGGGCCATGCTGCTTTCCCCGCTGATGGGGCCGATCATGGGCGGCGGGTTCAGCCTTGCGATCGGAGATTTTCACTGGCTGCGTGACAGCACGAAAACCCTGCTGATTGGCACTATCATGTCGATCCTGTTCTGCACCCTGATTGTGCTGATGTCCCCAATCCAGACGGTAACAACAGAAATCGCGGCGCGCACAAGGCCCAATCTGTTTGACCTTCTGATCGCGCTGTTTTCGGCTCTGGCTGGTGCCTATGCGATGATCCGGGGGCGCGAGGGCACAGTGGTAGGTGTGGCCATTGCCACGGCCCTGATGCCGCCGCTGGCCGTTGTCGGCTTTGGGCTGGCGACATGGAACGGCACGGTGTTCTGGGGTGCGCTGATGCTGTTCTTCACCAACCTCATGACCATTGCGCTTACCGCAGCAGTTATGGCGAGGGTTTATGGCTTCCGGACCATGCTGTCCGAGAAACAGACACGGATGCAGACGATTGCGATTATCGTCATCTTTGTTGCCCTTGCAATTCCGCTGGCGGTTTCCTTGCGTCAGATCGCGTGGGAATCGCAGGCCTCATCAACAATTGACAGCGAATTGAGGGATGCTTTTGGCAGCGGGTCGCGTGTTGCTGATATCAATATTGACTGGAACTCTGAGCCGGTGGGCATCACCGCCACGGTCCTGACGCCGCAAATCCAGCAGCAGGCAGAAAAGGACGCCAAAGAAGCTATAGAAAAACGGCTGAAAGTCCCGGTTGCCCTGTCGCTGACACAGTATCAGGTGGGGACAAGTGCATCAGCGGCGGAAGCGGCTGAATTGTCTTCCAATCGCGCGAAGGAAGACGCGCGGCAGAAAATGATCATTCAGGAAATGACCGATGGCCTTGCCCTTATTGCCGGTGTTCCGCCAGAGCAGGTTGTGATTGATGCCGAGCGCAAGGTTGCTCTTGTAAAAGCGAATATTCTCAAAGGTGCAGGCATGGCATCCTATCGTGAGCTGGAGCAGCGCGTTACCGTAGCCGCCCCGCTCTGGACAGTTCTGTTGCGCCCGCCTGCGGTGGATTTGCCGAGCGTCGCTTTTTCCGGACAGGAGCCAAGTGCAGAAGGCAGCGATGCCATTGACACGATTGCATGGGCCTCAAAACGTCTGGATACGCCGGTTATTCTGTCCGGGCCGGTTGCTCAGGTTGAAAATGTGCGCGGCAAACTGTCAGAACTCGGCATTGCTGTCAGCGTGTCGGGCAATGGCAGGGATGAAGATGTGGTCATCGCGCGCTGGGCACCGCCCAATGCACAGCAAGAGGCCGAGGCGCGAGCACGGGCACAGGCGAGTGAGGAGGCGAAGGCGGAGTAATACCATATCCTGATGAGTTTGACTCATCAGGGTGTGGTCAAGCCCGCGCGGCGCCTGAGCGAAGCCAATCCCGTATGCGTCAGCATCAACGGGATTGAGTATAAATCAGCGACAGGGCAGGCCGAGAGACAGCAGGTGCTTTTGTAAAATTTCCGCATTCCGGAACAGATGTGTCTGCCAGCCCAATTGTGTCGCGGCCTGAATATTGGCAGGGTTGTCATCAATAAACAGCATGTCAGCCGGCGCGAAGCCAAATCGATTGCAGGCAATGGCGAAAATAGCCGGATCAGGCTTGACGCATTTTTCCTGCCCCGAAACCACAACATCCCTGAAGTGATGCAGGACAGGCCATTCCGGATAAAACTGGTCCCAGAATTCGGCACCGAAATTGGTGATGGCGAATAAGGGCATTTTGTGCTCAGCAAGCGCCTCGATCAGATCGGCAGTTCCGGCCACAGGACCGGGGATCGTCTCGTTGAAGCGGGTGGCATAGGCGCGAATCAACTCGGCATGGAGCGGAAATTCGGCGCATCGCTCGGCAATCATGTCATCCAGCGGACGGCCTGCATCATGCTGGAAGTGCCATTCTTCTGTCACGACATGCGACAGGAACCACGCCCGTTCATTATTATCCGCAATCAGTTTCGCATAGAGGTGATCCAGATCCCATTGCACGATCACTCGCCCGACATCAAAGACAACTGCTTTAATATCAGACATGCAAAAAGCCCCCGCATTTGCGGAGGCCTGTTGTCTGCTTTATGCGGCGGATTATGCCGCAGCAAGGCATGGATCAGCCCTGACGCGCCTTGAACCGGCGATTGGTCTTGTTGATCACATAGGTCCGGCCGCGGCGACGGATAACGCGGTTATCCCGGTGGCGGTTCTTGAGTGATTTAAGACTGTTGCGAATTTTCATGTCTTTTCTCGAATCAGAAACGGGCGGCAAAAACCGCGTAAAAATCAGACCGGCGAGCTAGGGGCCGGAACCTGCCAAGTCAAGGGCAGATCGTGTCAGCCTCGTAATTCGGCAAGCCGGCGCTCCCATTGCAGGGCATGGGTGATGATCGTATCCAGATCATCATGGCGCGGATTCCATGGCAGGGTTGCACGAATCCGCTCAGGGCTGGAGATCAGTGATCCCGGATCACCTGCGCGGCGCGGCTCCATCGTGCGGGTTATGGTGTTGTTGGTAACCCGGTCCACCGCATCGAGCACTTCCAGCACGGAAAACCCCCGGCCATAGCCGCAATTCATGGTCATGGATGTATCCGGGTGTGCAATCAGTTCTTCCAGTGCGAGAACATGTGCGGCGGCAAGATCCGAGACATGAATATAATCGCGAACGCCGGTGCCATCTTCTGTGTCATAATCTGTGCCGAAAACGGCGACGCTGTCCCGCTTGCCAAGCGCAGCCTCACAGGCAACCTTGATCAGATGTGTAGCCCCTGCCGTGGACTGGCCAGTGCGGCCGCTGGGATCTGCTCCTGCAACATTGAAATAGCGCAGGGCACAGTAATTGAACGGATATGCAAAGGCTGTATCGGCAAGCATCTGCTCGGTCATCAGTTTTGACCAGCCATAGGGGTTGATCGGATTTTTGGGCGTATCTTCTGTGACCGGGCTGGTTTCGGGTATACCATAGGTGGCAGCCGTGGAGCTGAAAATGAAGTGCTTTACATCTGCCTTGACGGCGGCATCAATCAGGGCGCGGCTTTTGGCAGTGTTGTTATGGTAATATTTGAGTGGGTTCTCCACCGATTCCGGCACGATGATGGAGCCGGCAAAATGCATGATCGCGCCAATGGATTGTTCTGCAAAAATGCGCGCGAGCAGGGCGCTGTCTTCAATATCGCCTTCGTAAAAGGCAACGCCATCAGGCACGGCGAAGCGAAACCCCGTAGTCAGATTATCTATAACGGTAACCTGCCAGCCGGAATCCAGCAGGGCCAGAACCGCGTGAGAGCCGATATATCCGGCGCCTCCGGTGACAAGAACGGGACATTTTGTGGGTGTGGTCATAAAGTCTGCGCTATCATGGATGGGCAAGGGAAGGATTAACACGGGCAATCTCAGGGCAAAAGTCTTTCTCGCACTCCAATTTTGTCCAATTACTGTTATGCTGGACGTTCTGCACAGGATGCGGAGTCTATTTTCCAGAACGGGCGGGAAGGCGCAAGGCCCGGCACAACGGAGACATGTATTATGACTGCCCTGAAATTCGCAACCGTGTTCGCCGGCGCATTGGCCCTGGCCGGATGCGCGACAACACCACAGCCGGTTGAAGTGACCCGCTTTGTTGCTCCTTCGGCGCAGGACCAGCTGGCCCAGGGCACAATCTTTGTCGAGTCAGCACCGGGCGATCAGGCGGCAGGCATTGAACTGTCACCTTATAAATCTGCCGTGGCGCAGCAGCTTGCGGCCCTTGGGTATCGCGAGGCGCCGCGTGATGGTGCCAGCCAGATCGCACAGGTTTCTGTTGAACGCAGCGCCCGCATGAGTGGCAGTGGCCGTAGCCCCGTCAGCGTGGGGCTGGGAGGCGGAACCGGCGGCTATAGCTCCGGTGTCGGCATGGGTATCGGGATCAATCTGGGGGGCGGCCCGAAGGAGGTGATCGACACCCGCCTGCATGTCATGATTCGTGACAGGCAAAGCGGGCAATCGGTATGGGAAGGCCGGGCAGAACATGTCAGTGCGGCCAGTTCTGCGCAGGCCGATCCTGCCGGAAGCGCTGCGACTATGGCAAAGGCACTGTTTACGGATTTTCCGGGCAATAATGGTGAGACTATATCAGTAGGGGTGAAGTGAGTTGGGCAATATTGAAATTGATACCGGCTTTGACAGCGGTAACATAGAAGTTCTGGAAATCAGTGGCGCAAAGGCACGGCTTGCAATCCGAAAGGACAATAACAGTGAATTTGCGCAGTGGTTTCATTTCCGTGTGGCCGGAGGGGCAGGGCGCGCGCTGGAATTGAAAATTACCGGGCTGAATACCAGCGCATATCCTGCGGGCTGGCCCGGCTATGATGCCTGTGTCTCTGAAGATCGTGATTACTGGTGCCGCGCCAGTTCCTCCTTTGACAAGGAGGAGGACAACGGAACGCTGACCATTGCCTTTGCCCCGACCAGTGATCCGGTCTGGTTTGCCTATTTTGCGCCCTATTCCATGGAACGCCATCATGATCTTGTGGCTGAATCCTCTTGCGCAACCGGGGTGCAGTATCGGTGCCTTGGTCGCACACTGGATGGTCAGCCGGTTGATTGTCTGTCTCTGGGTGAAGGAGACACAATTGTCTGGCTTTATGCGCGTCAGCATCCGGGCGAGACACAGGCTGAATGGTGGATGGAAGGGGCGCTGGAATGTCTGACCGACCCGGCAGACCCGGTTGCTGTGAAACTGCGCCAGCATTGCAGTTTTCATATTGTCCCGAACAGCAATCCTGATGGCTCCCGGCGCGGACATTTGCGCACCAATGCTGTGGGCACCAATCTTAATCGCGAATGGGAAAATCCGACCGCAGAGAACAGCCCCGAAGTGTTGGCCATACGCAATGCGATGGACGAAACAGGGGTGCATTTTGCCATGGATGTCCATGCGGATGAGGCTATTCCTGCGGTTTTTCTGGCAGGGTTTGAGGGTATCCCGTCAATAACCGAGGCCCAGCAGGCAGGATATGAACGATATAAAGCCATACTGGATCGTCGCACGCCCGACTTCCAGACCCGGCTTGGTTATCCGGTGGCTGCTCCCGGTTCTGCCAATCTTTCCATGAGCACCAATCAGCTGGCCGAGCGGTATGGCTGTGTCTCGATGACGCTGGAAATGCCCTATAAGGATACGGTGGATTTGCCCGACCCTGTGCAGGGATTTAGCCCGGAGCGATGCAAATTGCTTGCGCGCGATTGCCTTGCCAGCCTGCTTGAATGGCTGGAAGATCGGGCGTGATACCCGATGCGCATGACCCCGTATGGGGAACTTGCCGCTTGCGAAGGTAAAGTTTCGATTGTAACCGGATCGTCCGCCTGACATCTGGCCAATACCCCAAGGAGACGCGAAATGCATATCGGGACCGTGCGTGAGATCAAGAATAACGAGTTCCGCGTTGGCCTGACGCCTGAGAGCGTGCGCGAACTGGTGGCGCATGGTCATCGGGTCAGCGTCGAATCCGGTGCCGGAGCGGGTATCGGGGCAAGTGATGCGCAATATGTCGATGCGGGAGCGACGATTACCGACGGTCACGAAGAAATTTTCGATCAATGCGAAATGGTGGTAAAGGTCAAGGAGCCCCAGCCCGAAGAACGCGTTTTGCTGCGCGAAGGGCAAATTCTCTATACCTATCTCCATTTGGCTCCTGATCCGGACCAGACCAGAGATCTGGTCCAGTCAGGCGTCACGGCTATTGCCTATGAGACTGTGACCGGCCCTGGTGGAAGCCTGCCACTGCTCAAACCCATGAGCCAGGTAGCAGGGCGCATGAGCATTCAGGCGGGGGCAACCGCGCTGGAAAAAGTGCATGGTGGACGGGGTGTATTGCTGGGCGGTGTGCCGGGCGTATTGCCTGCCAGAGTCATGGTGATTGGCGGCGGTGTGGTTGGCTTTAATGCCGCGCAAATGGCGGTGGGCATGGGCGCAGATGTTACCATCATGGATCGCGACCCCGAAGTGCTGGAGCGTCTGGGTATCCATTTTGAGAGCCGCGCCAAAACCCGTTTTTCCAACCGCTCCAATATTCAGCAAATGCTGTGCGAGACTGAACTTGTGATTGGTGCGGTGCTGGTGCCCGGAGCTGCTGCGCCCAAACTGGTTACGCGCGATATGCTGTCCTGCATGAAGCCGGGCGCGGTGCTGGTCGATGTCGCGATAGATCAGGGTGGGTGCTTTGAAACCAGCTATCCCACCACTCATGACAACCCCACCTATCTGGTTGATGGCATTGTGCATTATTGCGTTGCCAATATGCCGGGCGCTGTTGCCCGCACCAGCACCTATGCGCTGAACAATGTTACCCTGCCTCATGCGTTGCGTATGGCAGACCTTGGCTGGAAGGAAGCCATGCGGGCTGATCCGCATCTTGCGGCGGGGCTGAATGTCCATGCAGGCAAGGTCACTTATCGGGCTGTGGCAGAAGAGCTTGGCTATGAGTGGATGCCGGTTGAGGAAGCAATAAATTGATTCCGGTTTAACTTCGAATAAAGGATAAACCCCTAGCGTGAAGCTATGGGTGCGGGCATCAAAGACTTTTGCCAGAGCGTGTGGATTTTCGTTCTGGCGGGCGCGGCTTTTGCTGCGGGAATCGTGCCGGCACATGCCAACGGCATCAGCGCAGATTGTTATGTTATTTCAGATATTCAGGCCAGTGCCCCTCAAGGTGCTGCCCTGCCAGGTGGTGATCCCGAAGATGGCTGGTCGTGTGGTGAGCCTCCGACCGTTGATCCATCGGGGCGCACATCCTTGCGATTCGATCTGTCGGCCACGGGCGATGATGTGCCACGAGTCTTCGTGGCACGTCTGGGCCAGTTTGAACGCCTGACTGTTACTATCGTTGATGCTGATGGTGCCTGGCGAAGCCAGACATTTGTTCCGTCACAGATTTTTGCCACCCGGCAAGGTCCGTTTTTCATGATTGATTTGCCCGAAGCCAGCACGGCTTCGCGCTATGTCATTGTCGATTTTGACCATTTGCGAACAAGCGCACCGGCAGATACGGCTTCCTTGTATAGCGAGCCGCCGGTTGCTGATTCATCCTTGCAGGTAGAGCTGGTGATCGTCGCGGTTATTATTGGTATGTTACTGATGCCGCTGGTTCTGAATGCGGCATTCTATCGTGTGCTGCGCGAAGACCTGATGATCTGGCATTGCATGGTGGTGGCGACCTTCACCTTCCTGATTACGGTGCGCAGCGGGCTCATCAACCTGTTTTTACCAATGAATCTTGAGACATGGCAAACCGTGCTGATCTGGGGATACGGATTTGCGGCAATTGCAGGGGTCGGCTTTATTCTGAAAGTGATTGAACCCCAGTTTCTGGATGAGCGTGTTCCCCCCATTTTGCATTACACGCAGCTTTGGTGCCTGATCGCAACCGCTTTCCATGCGGTAAATATCCGACAGGGAATGCCTCTGGGCAATAATGTGCAGATGCTGGCTGCGGTTCCAGTTCTGTTTGTCTGTGTCTGGGCGCTGTGGACAGCCTATGGTCGGGGAAGCCGTGCTGCGCGTTACCAGCTGATTGGCTGGACGCCTCTGGCCTTGATATTCGGCGCGCATTTTTTCAGTTCCTATTTCCCCGCTATTGGACCGGTAGAGTGGTTGCTGCCATTCTATTTAGGGATTCTTGCCGAGGCGACGGCAACTGCTCTTACTGTTGCGGACCGGTTTCTTAATTTGCGTCGTCAGCGCGACAAGGCCGAGTTCAAGGCGCGTTTTGCAGAATATCTGGCGGGGAGGGACCCGTTAACCGGCTTGATGAACCGCCGGGCGCTGGAAACCAATTTTCTGACTTTCCTGCGGCAGGGATATACCACACTTGCCTTGCTTGATCTCGATAATTTCAAAAATATCAATGATGTTCATGGCCATGGCAAAGGTGATGAAGTGTTGCAAGCCGTTGCCGAGGCCCTGATGCCGGATGACGATACGCAGGTTGTGCGCATGGGTGGTGAAGAATTTTTGCTCCTGCTTCGAGGGCCAACAGCGGGCCAGCAGGCAGAGATGCGCCGTCAGGCCATTACCCGGCTTGTTTCCGGTCAGGTGAAAGGCCTTGATTGCCTGGTGACAGCCAGCATGGGGCTGCTTCATATCAGGCCACAGGAATTGTATAACAGTTTCAGCGAACTTTATATGCGGGCGGATCGCCTGCTTTATCAGGCCAAGGCTGCAGGGCGCAACCGCACGGTCCCATCACATGCCATCAATCTGTCGCCGGGTTTGCCGGGTGTTCTGGATGATTTTACTCCTGCCAGACTGTCTCACTGAAAATGACCCAAGAGGCTTCTGTTTATACTACCTGCTTGCCTGGCCGGCCGGGCCTTATTCCAAACTGCCATAATGCTGACGCATACGGAACTGGCTCTGATCGGGGCCGCGCGGGACATGGTGTGATGTGGACTGGAGAAAAGAGCAGGCATCTTGTCGCATTTATACTGTGATATTTTACCCACAATGGCAGAAATACTTGGAATTTCCTTGTTCGCAGTTGCGGAATTGCTTTACAAAAAGCCCTCCTGTTGTTAGGCGAAATTCGAGGCCTCATTGTACGGAGAGTAACCTATGCGTTTTAAATCACTTGCTGCTGCCGCAGCTGGCGCCATGATGGTGCTGGGTTCGACTGCCGCTGTTGCGGCTCCTGCTGCAGCGGATATCGCCCGTTCTTCTGCCATTTCTTCGGACGCTTCCAGCATTGGTGGTGATTCCGAAGGCACCATTCTTCTGGTGCTGGCTCTGGCTGCTGTCATTGCCGGTATTGTTATTGCAGCCGATAGCGGTGGCGATGATGATCCAGTAAGCCCATAATCTGTATGGGATAGAGTTTATGGAAAAGGGGCGGGTAATACCGCCCCTTTTTTATTGCCTGCCTTTATCTGGATTGTCTGCCAACTTTTTTGAAAACGTTATAATATCGCCGGATGTGACCAACCCGTATGGGGCCTGAACATGGGGCCTGAACATGGGGTCTGAGCGATACTCATACATTTACCCCCTTCATGCCTTCGGCGGTATAACGATCGCCGGTGAAGCTGCCCGGAGCATAGGCATTGTCCAGTCTGGCAATATCATCGGCGGACAGGTGCAGGCTGGCGGCGGCGATGTTCTGTTCCAGCCAGGTCAGCCGCTTGGTGCCGGGGATTGCGAACACGCCCTTGGCCAGAACCCAGGCCAGCGCCACCTGTGACGGAGTTGCCTCGCGCTGGTCTGCAATGGTGCGCAGGGTATCAAGGCGCGCATTGTTGGCCGCCAATGCTTTATCCTCAAATTGCGGGGCACTGCGGCGGAAATCATCTTCGGCCAGGTTTTCACGCTCCAATTTTCCAGAGAGCAATCCGCGTCCCAAAGGACTATAGGCCACAAAAGCGATGCCCAGTTCCCGGCAAGCAGGGAGCACTTCGGCCTCCATGTCGCGGGTGACGAGCGAATATTCGCTCTGCACAGCGGCCACGGGATGCACGCCGTGTGCGCGGCGCAGTGTATCAGCCGAAACTTCGCTCAGGCCGATGCGTGCAATCTTGCCCTCCTGGACCAGATCGGCCAGCACCTGCACCGTTTCCTCAATCGGTCGCCCGGCTTCTGCGCGGTGGACATAATAAAGACCGATTTGCTCAATACCGAGGCGCTGCAAGGAGGCGTCACAGGCCTGCCTGATATAATCCGGGCTGTTGTCAATTATGCGGGCATATTCGCCCGATACCTTGCGAATGCCGAATTTGGTGGCGATGAATGCATCCTTTGCATTGCCCTGTTTCAGGAAACGCGCCAGCAATTCCTCATTATGGCCATTGCCGTACATGTCGGCGGTGTCGAACATCCGCACACCCAGATCATAGGCGCGCTGGAGCACGGTGAGCGACTGCGCATCGTCAGTCTCGCCATAGAATTCAGACATGCCCATGCAGCCAAGGCCAAGCGCGGGAATGTGCGGGCCATTGCTGCCCAGCGGGAGGGTGGAAAGCATGATCGATACTCCTTTGTGTCGCTTTACTCCTTGTCGCAAACACGCACTCACTTGAAAACTGCATGATCTTGCACATCACCTGTGCGATAATGATCAGATGAACTGGGATGATCTGCATATTCTGGCCGTGCTGGAATGCGAAGGGTCGCTTGCGGGCGCGGCGCGGGCGCTGGGTGTCAACCACACCACGGTGTCTCGTCGGATTGGCGCGCTGGAGGAGGCGTTGGGACAGACGCTGGTGCGCCGTCTGGCGCGATCAACACCGCTGACCGAAAAGGGCAGGGCAATCGCGGACATCGCGCGTGATATGGAACTGGGGGCACAGCGAATTGAACGCATGGCTTATGCGGCGCAAGGCTCGCTGAGCGGGCGCGTGCGGCTGACTGCGCCGCCTGTGCTGGTGAGCGAGATCATTATCCCGGCCTTGCGCGATTTGCGCGCCGATCATCCCGATTTGCAAATTGTGCTCTCGGCCAATTCGCACATCGCCTCGCTTGATGCCGGGCAGGCGGATATTGCTGTGCGAATGGTAGAACCACAGGGCAAACAGAACATTATCCGGCGCATTGGCGCGGTGGAATTTGCGCTATATGCGGCGCCGGACATTGCTAAGCTTCCACCCCGTCAATGGCGCTTCATCGCGTTTGATGAAACATTGGCCCATGTGCCGCAACAACGCTGGCTGGAAGAATTTGCCGATGGCCGCCCGTTTGATCTGCTGACCGGGGATTTTCATAGCCAGTTTGTCGCTGCCCGGTCCGGTCTTGGTGTTGCCCTGTTGCCTTGCGTGCTGGCACAGCCTTGTAAGGAACTGGTGCGTATCGCCGCTCCGCAACCAGAATTGCGGCCCGTGTGGATGGTTATCCATACCGATCTGAAACACGCCCCCGCCGTGCGTGCCGTTGCAGATATGCTGGTGGCCAGGTTTTGACCCACGGAAATGCGGTAAAACAAGCATAGGAAGCTATGCGCGGGCTGTCCGGCAACCGCTATCTAGAGTGTGATGACAAAAAGTGGGCACCGGTTTTTGTCAAAAAATCACACGACAACAAAA
>JBKEEC010000148.1:0-3421 GCA_047975785.1 Sphingomonadaceae bacterium
CGAGCGTGGATTTTGCTCGTAAAGCCGCCGCGTGATCGACCAAAAGCCTCCTTATGAGTCCCCCCCTTGCGCCGGCGGCCTGCGAATGGCCCCGGACGCTGGTGCTGTCGATCATGTGCTGCCAGTCATCGCTCAGCCCCAGATCGACCAGCGTTTGCAGCATGGCATCCCAGACGCCTTGCTCGGCCCATCTTCGGAACCGGACATAGACCGAGTTCCACTTGCCATATCGCTCATGCATGTCGCGCCGGGGGTAACCGACCCTTAGAACGTGGAGCATCCCGTTGAGAAAGCGCCGGTTGTCACCTGCTGGCCGTGCCCAGCGGCCCCGTTCGGACGGTAGCAGCGGTCCGATCACTTCCCATTCTTCGTCCGTCAAATCCCCGCGCACCGTGCTGCTCCCGCAAAAAGCAGCGTTGAATCAACCGATGACGGTTTTGGGAATCCCTACCGAGCTTTTGTCAACAGAACCTAGGTTTGGTGCAGCCGCGATTGCAGATTTTTTTCGGTGCACTGGTTTTCAATTTAATTGAATCGTCTTTTTTCATGGCTGTGCTGCGCAAAATGGAGTTGTCCGCAGCGAAAATTTTAGGCCTTCCATTCGCGATAATCGGAGTATAACACTGCTATATATAACGACGTTATACCGTCGATAATTGAAGTGGGAGAAGCAAGATGCGTGAAGCCGAAGCTCTGGATGAAGTCGTTGCAACATTGTACTCGTGCGCATGTGTCGAAGAATCATGGGAGTCGGCTCTTGAAGCCGTTCGCCACTTTATTGGCGGCACGACCGCCTGCCTGCGTATTCGCCAGACCAGCGGTGAATCCCGTGATTACCTGACCTCTGTCGGCCTGCACTGCACGAACGCCCTGACGCGTGAGTGGGAAAACCGTGCTGAACGCGATCGGGTTGATACGGCCTGTATGCACGGCGAAGTCCGTGTCTGCACTTGGCATCCCGGTGAAGATGAGATCGCCAACGAGGTCATCGGGGAAATTAAGGCGTTCGGTATTTCCGAGACCCTCTATCACTGTTTTGCGAAGTCGGACCGCAGCACCCTGACACTTGCTCTTACCAGAGACGAAGGCGACCCGTCCTTTGATCAGCGGGACTTCGACAAAGTCCGCCATATCGGCAAGCATTTCGCTTATGCCGTCAAGCTGCGCGAGCAGCACATCAAACATGGCCTTGCAGGACGTCACCAGGCCGAGGCACTCGACCAGTTGTCGATCGGTGGTCTTCTAGTCGACCGTTTCGGATCGGTCATTCCGCTGAACAAGACAGCGACGGACCTTCTGGCAGACGGCGATTGCCTACGTCTCAACCACGGCAAGATCTCGGCCGCGCTGCGTGGTTGCAACACGCGCCTACAGGAAATACTCAAGAAGACGATCACCGGAGAGACCGACGGGCAGAGCACATATGCGCTCGCTATCGAACGTCGTTCCGAACGCCGCCCGTTTGGTGTCGTGATCTATGCCACCAAGACCATGTGTCCGGTAAGCAACCGTATGGAAAATTCGGCGCTCATCTTTGTCCGCGATGCAGAAACCTCGTTCGAGACCGATCCGCTACTGCTTCAGAAGCTGTTCTCTTTCACGCCGGCCGAGGCAAACCTTGCAATCGGTCTCGCCAAAGGACAACCGCTGAAGGAGATCGAGAGCTCGCTTAGCATACGCCACAATACGGCTCGCGCGCACCTTCGCGCGATGTTCATCAAGGCCGAGGTGACTCGCCAGGCGGAGCTCGTGTCGCTTCTGACCAACAGCATCGCACCACTGGGCCGGAGGCAGCTCGTTAGCAATTGAACGGATCTTTTATATTCGCGCGGGCCGCAGCGAGCATCCCAAGGTTTCGGCGCGGTCCGCGTTCATTTTTGGTAACGACCTGCCGTCGTGGGCATAGTCCGATAGGTTGATGTTGCAAGGCGAGGGCAGGGGGTACGGAGAGGTAAACGAGACTGGGATACGTAATGCAAAGGCGGATGAAGTCTGGAGTTGATGGTGGGAAGCGGCTTCGCTCCGATGTCAGGGTAAGGTTCATCGACGAAACCGCTCGCTTGATGCGCGAAAACGGTTCGGACCGGGTCTCGACGAGGCTGATCTGTGACGCGGTGGGCGTGACCGCGCCGTCACTGTACCACCACTTCGGCGATCTGCAGGGGCTCCAGCACGCGGCGTTCGAAAATGCCTACGATCGGTTCATGGAATCGTGGGAGGCGCGCAGTGCTACTAGGGCGTGTTGACGTTTAGGATTCCCATCAATTTCAAAATGTGATTCATGCTTCCTGAGATAGGGAGTTACTGATGGCACGGACTATTTTAACGGATATTCAATGGGAGCGGATTGAAGGGTTTTGCCTTGGCAAGGAAGGGGACCCTGGCCAGACAGGCGGTGATGCCCGCAGTTTTGTTGAAGCAGTGCTATGGGTGGCACGGACAGGAGGCCCCTGGCGGGATCTTCCAGAGGAATACGGGAACTGGAACAGCGTGTTCAAGCGTTTTCGCCGCTGGGTAAAGAATGGTGTATTTGAGAGAATATTCAATGAGCTGTCGGCCGAGGAGCTTGATCTTGAATATGTCAGTGTTGATGGAACCATCGTGAAAGTTCACCGCCACGGGCAAGGCGCAAAAGGGGGACTCTCGCTCAGGCCATAGGCCGCTCAAGAGGAGGTTTGACAACGAAAATCCTTGCTCTCGTGGATAGTCTTGGCAATCTCGTCCGATTTTCTCTGATACCCGGACAGCGCGGTGAGATAAAAGGCGTCACTGCGCTGCTTGATGGAGTTTCGTGCACTGCCCTCCTTGGAGACAAGGCTTACGACGCTGACTGGCTGCGTGCAGACCTTGCCTTGCGAGGCATTGAAGCTGTCATTCCGGCCCGAAAAGGACGGAAATCTCCTGCACAGCATGATGCGGAAAAATACAAATGGCGGCACTTGGTCGAGAATTTCTTCTGTAAGCTCAAAGAATTCAAACGCATCGCTCTGCGTGCCTGCAAAACTGACACCAGTTTCTCCGCAATGATCTATCTCGCCGCCACAATCATCTCTCTCAGATGAACGTCAACACGCCCTAGTGGTTCTTTTGATTCCGACATTTGCCTGGGTGCTATCCGAAATGGGATGCAAATGTCGGAATCGAACCACTAGAGCATCGCGAGAAAAGACTGAATCATCCGCGATGCTATAATTTCTTGTTATCGCTTTTCTTTTGCGGAAGCGAAGCTGACCATAGGTCAATAACCGGTGTCCACTTTTTGTCATCACACTCTATCGGCGGGGAACGAATCCGCCAGCCTCCAGCCTGACCTTGCGCAAATCCATTCCCATTGTCTGCTTGACCATGTTCTGCGCCTCATTGCTGGCCGATGTCTGGAGAGAGCGTTGCCGGTGCGCAGACCTTCATTGTAGCGCATGGC
>JBKEEC010000149.1:0-24131 GCA_047975785.1 Sphingomonadaceae bacterium
GATCAGGGTACTTCAGATCTGACAGGACCGTGCAGGCATGTGCACCGGGTGCTGTCCAGAATAATTGCTCCGGTATCCATGACGTCTGCAGCACATCTCGCCTGACATCATCAGCACTTTTCGACTCTTCCGCGCTCCGGCAAACTAAAGCTTTTCGCGAAAAAGTGGGAACCGGTTTTTTGCAAAAGAAAAGCGAAAACAAGAAATTATAGCATCGCACTTGTTTCAACCTTTTCTCGCGATGCTATAACGTGACAACACCCACCTTTGATGCGGTTATCCCTGTTGCCCCGTATGCATCGTGCTGTCTGCAATCCGCCCGACAAGCGGGATCATTCCGGCATGATTGGCCGCGCTATAGGTTGAAGGCGTGCCAAGTGCCTTGTTCAGCCTGCGATGCGCTTCGGGCAAGGAGTGATAGGGCATACTGGGCAACAGGTGATGGAGTGCGTGATAGCGCAGACCCACCGGCGCCCATAGCTCAGCCGCTATTCCGGGCGGGGGGACATTGACAGAATCCAGAAACTGGGCGGTTACTGTCATTGGCTCGCCGTCATTTTCCCATAAATGCGCAACCAGTGTCCGGAGCTGGTTCAGCAGGGCAGTCAGCGAAAGGATGACCAGCGCAATCAGCAATGGCCGCCATCCGAGGACAAACACGCTCCCGATCAACGACAGCGCCCAGATTGAGGCCAGTGTTTCCTGCCAGATTACCCGGCCACGCAGTTCTCCTTCAGGCGGACGGCGGCGGAAATCCGGATTGATCGACAGGGCAGAGAAACGCTCCCATACAAATGTGCGCACAGGCGGGAATATAGCTCCTGCCGGCACGAGAATGGCACAGCGAATGAGCAGGGCGACAGGAGCAAGCACAGCAATCAGGACAAACAGGGGGAGTGTCCATGGTTTCATCCGCGCCAGAGGCAGATATTCCGGATCTTCATCCGTGCCATAACGGGTGCGGGCATGGTGCAGCGTATGCACCCCTTCATACATATAGGAAGGGGTGAGCAACGGAATACCGACCAGCAGATTCCATGTAACCCGGAAGCCGGGCAGGGCGTTTTTATGAATATGCGTCAATTCATGAATGAATAGCAGGGCGCGATAGAGCGCCAGTGCAGCAATCAGGCCAAGGCCGACAGTTACCCATATATTGCTGCTGATAATGGCACCGGCCAGTGTGCTATAGCCAATCCCAGCCGAGAGCAGCATATCCGGCCAGTATATCCGGGGCTGCGCATCCAGCAGGTCGGTCGTAAGGTCACGCGCTGCGCGCAGCATCGCCTTGTCATCGGGAATCTGCGAGAGATGGCCGGTTTCCAATGCGGTGCGTATTGTCTCCGCTGCCTGAATATTTTGCTGGGAATTCATAAAATCACACGATCCGGGCAAAGCCTTAGCAAGTATCTGTGGTCGCCAATAGCAAAAAAGCCTTGCCTCGCCTTGATTGTGCTCCTTGACAAAACGATAACATCATTCACAGGGCCAGAGATAGGTATTGCATCAGGGCCGCACAAGGTGAGGCTTCCTCTCGTCTTGCCGCTCCCATATGCGAAGGATTTACCCCTATGGCTGAAATTGTCGTCACCGCCCTGAGTGCGTCGAACAAGCAGGAGCGGGCGCGATTCGTCGATCTGGGACGCAGATTTTCCGCGCAAACACCGCATAATGTCCCGCAATTGCGTTCGGAACAGATGGAATTGCTGACACCGGGCAAAAACCCTCTGTTTGAACATGCCGATACCTGCCTGTTTATTGCGTCCCGCAGCGGGGAAGAGGTAGGCCGGATTGCCGCCTGTATTGACCGTCTGGCGCTGGAAATGAAGCCGGAGCAGGGCTTTGGCCCCGGTGTCGGTTATTGGGGCTATTTTGATGCTACAGATGAAGACGCAGCCCATGCGCTGATCAGCGCGGCGGAAAGCTGGCTACGAGACAAGGGTATGAGCCGTATTCTTGGTCCGATCTCGCTGTCTATCTGGGAAGAGCCGGGCCTGTTGACGATGGGGTTTGACCATGCGCCGATGGTGATGATGGGGCATGACCCTGAAATCTACCGCGCCTGGATCGAGACAGCCGGCTATCTGCCAGCCAAGAAATTGCTGACCTATGATCTTGATGTCAGCAAGGAATTTCCTCCGATTGTCCAGCGGATCGTCAAATCGGGCGAACGGAATGACCGGATCAGGATTCGCCCGGTCAATTTTGACCAGTATGAAGAAGATGTGCGCACCGTGCTGCATATCCTCAATGATGCATGGTCAGGCAATTGGGGTTTTGTACCCTTTACCGAATCTGAAATTGCCTATGCCTCGAAAAAGCTGAAAGTGCTTATCAAGCCTGAAATGGCGAAGATAGCGGAAGTGGATGGCCGGCCCGTTGCCTTCATGCTGACATTGCCGGACATTAATGAAGCCATGGCCAGAATTGGCGGCAAGCTGTTTCCTCTGGGATGGCTGTCCCTGCTGCGCTGGATCAAGAAACCGGTTGGCAAACAGGCGCGCGTGCCACTTATGGGTGTGCTGCGGGAATATCATTCTTCCCGTCTTGCCAGCCAGCTTGCGTTTATGATGATCAGCGCCATCCGCCGTGAAGCCCATGACGCTTATGGCACATCGCGCGGAGAAATCGGGTGGATTCTGGATGACAATCAGGGGATGATTGCCATTGCCGAAGCCATTGAAAGCACAATTAACCGCGAATATCTGATTTACGGCAAAAATATCTGATCCCGGCCCGGTCCGGCAGAAGGGCGGAGGCGGGGCAAGCGAAGATCAGTCCCCGCCTACCCGCTCTATCTGTGCACCGACCAGCTGGAGTTTTTCTTCCAGCCGCTCATAGCCTCGATCAAGATGGTAGAGACGGTGCACCTGTGTTTCCCCTTCGGCGGCAAGGCCGGCAATCACGAGGCTCATGGAAGCGCGCAGATCGGTCGCCATGACTTCAGCACCGGTCAGTTTTTTTACGCCATGCACAACTGCGGTGCGGCCCCTGGTTTCAATATGGGCGCCCATCCGGTTGAGTTCCGGCACATGCATATAGCGGTTTTCAAAAATGGATTCGGTCAGCATACTGGAGCCATTGGCGAGGCAGAGCAGGGCCATAAGCTGGGCCTGCATATCGGTTGCAAAACCGGGATAGGGTGCGGTTTGTAATGTAACCGGACGCAGCGGGCCATCGGCTGCAACCCGGATTCCGCCTGCTTCCTGCTCCACGATTACACCGGCATCCCGCAAGGCCTGTGCCGTAGCCTCCATTTCCTCGATCACGGCATGTTTGAGATGGACTTCGCCGCCGGTTATCGCTGCGGCGCAGGCATAGGAGCCGGCCTCGATCCGGTCGGACATTACGCGGTATGTTGCCCCGTGCAAACGCGATACGCCATGAATGACAAGATTGGATGTGCCGATGCCTTCAATCTGGGCGCCCATAGCCACCAGAAGGCGGCACAAATCCACAATTTCAGGTTCGCGCGCGGCATTGTGCAGTGTGGATGTGCCATTTGCGAGCACGGCTGCCATAAGCGCATTTTCAGTCGCGCCGACAGAAACAACAGGGAAGGTATATTCGCCGCCGGGCAACCCGCCATCCGGTGCGATAGCGCGCACATATCCTGCGGTTAGCTCAATTTCTGCGCCAAATGCCTCCAGCACCTTGAGATGCAGGTCAATCGGCCGGTTGCCAATGGCGCAGCCGCCGGGCAGCGAAACGGTCGCCTCTCCCATGCGCGCCAGCATCGGGCCGAGCACGAGAATCGAGGCACGCATCTTGCGGACCAGTTCATACGGAGCAACCGAGCTGGTGATTCGCGTTGCCTCCAGCGTCATGACCCGGCCGAAATCCTCAGGCCTGCTGCCGGCTATGGTCGTGGAAATACCAAACTGGTTCATCAGGTGCTGGAAACCGTCAATATCCGCAAGGCGCGGCAGATTGCGCAAGGTCAGCGGTTCTTCGGTCAGCAATGCGCAGGGTATCAGGGTAAGAGCGGCATTCTTCGCGCCGGAGACGGGGATACTACCCGAAAGGCGCTTGCCCCCTTCAATAATGATCTTGTCCATCTCTTTGCTCTAGCGTGATTGCGCATAGGTGCAAGTCAGTGGTTTCAGTTGACGGCATAACGCGAAGATATCTATCGATGCCATATGAGCACAAACAAGCCGATCCGTAAGGCCGTATTCCCCGTGGCGGGACTTGGCACACGCTTTTTGCCAGCAACCAAGGCGATCCCCAAGGAGTTGCTGCCAATCGTTGACAGGCCGCTGATCCAGTATGCTGTGGATGAGGCGCGCGAGGCCGGAATTGAGCAGATTATTTTTGTTACTGGACGGGGCAAGACGGCCATCGTCGAACATTTCGACATCGCCTTTGAACTGGAAACCACCATGGCCGAACGGGGCAAGGATCTGTCCGTTCTGGAGCCGACACGGGCGACGCCGGGCGACATTATTACCGTGCGTCAGCAAGTGCCACTGGGGCTGGGCCATGCTATCTGGTGTGCGCGGGCGATTGTGGGGGATGAGCCATTTGCGATTCTCCTGCCGGATGAACTGATGATTGGCCAGCCGGGCTGCATGGCGCAAATGGTGGAGGCCTATAATCAGGTGGGCGGCAATCTGATTTCGGTGCTTGAAGTGCCGGAGGAAGAAGTATCAAGCTATGGTGTGATTGCTCCGGGCGGCGTGGTGGATGGCTTTGACGGGACATTGACCGAGGTAACAGGCCTGGTCGAAAAGCCGCCACAGGCCGAGGCCCCTTCCAACAAGATCATTTCCGGGCGTTACATTCTCCAGCCCGAAGTCATGCGCACACTGGAAAATCAGGAACAGGGCGCAGGCGGTGAAATCCAGTTGACGGATGCCATGGCCCGCATGATAGGCACGCAGCCTTTCCATGCTGTAACCTTCGCCGGACGCCGGTTTGATTGTGGCAGCAAGCTTGGCTTTGTCGAGGCGACACTTGCCCTTGCGCTGGAGCGGGAGGATATGGGCGCTGAAGTGCGCGCCATGGCGCAGCGCCTTCTGGCCTGATGCCGTTTCCCGCTCATTTTTCTTTTGTTGCCCTGTGATGCCTGCCCAGAGCGGAGATGGAGAGCGAAGCGCCATAGCGGAAAAAGACACATAGCGCGCTGGCCAGCGCCATCAGCTCCAGTGCGGCGGGCAGGAAAAACCCTGCCACAAGAATGAAAATGGCAAAGGCTGGCAAAGTCAGACTTTGGGGAAAGGCAAGGTTGAACCTGTCCCGCGTGAACCACAGGCCCAGCATATAACCGGCCAGCGGAATGGCAACGGCAATATCCCCTGTTCGAACGGATGCTTCTGCATGACCGGAGACAATATCGACCAGCAGGGCCAGCCCGGCCCCGACCGCTGCGCCAGAAGCATATATGATGTAATGGCCATAGCCCCACAAAATCGCGCGACCAAGATTGCCTGAGGAGAGATGTTCCTCCCGGCAGAAATAAAGCCACCACATTGAAAAGGTTATGACCAGACCGGAAAGTGCGATATGCAGCAGTGGGTCCGAGAATGAGAGTGTGGCTCCGGCTGCCTCGATCGCCATGCTTCCGGCCAGCAATATTTCACCCAGAACGATGATATTGAGCAGGCCGTAACGCTCAATCATATGATGGCGATGCCATGGTGTGATAACGCATCTTTCTGCAATGGCCGGCACGGCAAGTTCGGCAGCCATGCCGATAATCCAGATGGCGTAAAAGGCGGCCTGATTTTCCGGCCGCCAGACAATCAGCCCCAGCACCCAGTATATTTGAGCAAGAAATATACCGATGGCATAGAACCGTGCCGCAGGAGCATGGACAGGATCCTGCAGCGCGGCCCTGAGCCAGAAAATTACCATGCCAATGCGCATGATGACATATCCGGCAATCAGCAGGCGAACATCCATGGAGCTGAACAGGGACGGGATGCCTGCTGCAAGCAGCAATGCTCCTGTCATGATGACAAAAGTATTGACGCGGAAGAATGGCCCGTCATTATCATAGGCGGAGGCATACCAGCTGTAATTCATCCACGCCCACCAGATAGCGAAAAAAGCTATCAGGAAAGTAATGACGCCTTGCGTGGCATGATTTTCCGCAATGGCATGATGCAGGCCTGCCGCAGCCGAGGCAATGGCGATGACGCTGACCAGATCAAACAGCAGCTCCAGCGGGGTGGCTGCGCGGTGGGGTTCATGTGGGTCGCGGGGGCTAAAAGGACGGCAGGCGCGCTGGTCAGATAGCGGGGCGTCAGACAAATGGTAACATCCTTGGTGCAGAAACAGGAAATATCGTTTGTTTATAGCAATGCCCGGTCAGGGGAATAGCGGTTTTTCATTTATGCTACTCTTTCACTTTCGCGGTTGAGGGTTCGTTTCTTCGGGGGGCAATGGTATTGTCTGCTTCCTGAAGGGCGCAAGATGCGGGATATTCCCGCGTCGATACAAGATATCGAGAGGAATGTGCCATATGGCAGAGCAGGTTCAAATCGCACCGGTTACGGTTGCCAGCGATCTGACAATGGAGGACTTACGCGCGGCATTGTCTGCCGGATGGCAGGATTTCCGGGCATATCCGGCTTTTGGGCTGTTCTTCTCGGCGATTTATATTGCTGGCGGGTTTTTACTGTATCTGGCCCTGTTTCATTGGGGAGAACTGACCTGGCTGGCTCCGGCAGCGGCGGGTTTTCCGCTGCTGGCACCTTTTGCGGCTGTCGGCCTATATGAAGTCAGCCGTCGGCGGGAGCAGGGATTGCCGATGAAATGGGGGGCAATTCTTGGTGCATTACGTGGGCGCGGAGATGAGCAAATCCTGATGATGGGCGTTACTGTATTTGTGTTTTTCAGTTTCTGGCTTGGGCTGGCCCACGGTATTTTTGCCATCTTCATGGCGGATTCGAGCATGACGGGCGTGGCTGAAAACTCACTGGCCCTTTTTCATACCGGACCGGGACTGATGATGGTGATTTTTGGCGGTTTTGTAGGGGCAATAATCGCACTTATCCTGTATTCGATCACGGTTATGAGCCTGCCCCTGCTGGTTGATCGGGATGCTGATTTTATCACGGCAATCATTGTCAGCCTTGGCACGGTGCGTTCCAATACAGCCGTGATGCTGGTCTGGGCGTTGATTATCGCAATCCTTGTTTTTATCGCCATGCTTCCCGCATTTCTGGGGCTTCTGGTTGTTTTGCCGCTGCTGGGTCATGCGACCTGGCATCTCTACCGCAGGGCAGTAAGCCCTTCTGCTGCTCCTGTTCCGGCATAGATATTGCCATTTGGCGTTAAACTGTCTATATAGTGCCATATGGAGATTACCGATGCTCGCTTTACATCCTGTTGATACGGCTCTGCCTCCCTTCCGTGCGGGGGCCATTACCGATGCCGAGGCAGAGGCCATGTTTCGGGCGGTGTTGAACCTGTTTGGCAAATGGGGTGTGAATGACCAGCAGGCCGCGACATTGCTCGACCTTCCCCTTCGGACATTTCGCCGCTGGAAGGCGGATGGTCCGGGGCGGATATCCCGTGATATGCGGGCGCGTCTGTCCAATCTGATGGGGGTTCACAAGGCCTTGCGTATTATTTTCCGGCAACCGGCACGGGCCTATGCGTGGATAGGCAAGGAAAACGCCGTTTTTTCCGGTCAGAGTGCGCTTGAAATCATGCTGCGCGGCGATCTGACAGATATCATGCGTGTCCGGCACTATCTGGATGCCGAGCGCGGCGGCTGGTGACGGACAGCAAGGCTCTCCCGCTTGCCTGCATTGAATGGTCAGGTGCTGTTCGTATCGTTCGCAGTGTGTTCCCGCCGATTGACCTGTTTGAAGATATTGCCGATCCGGCGGACTGGGCCTTGCTGGTTTCTGCGGAGCAAAAAACCAATCCGCGCCTGATGGAAACAATCGGGAAGCTGGATCTGATCCCTCCTGACCGGTGCGTAGGCGGCGCTGGTGCGACATGGATCATGGCGCCGTTTACGCATATTTCGCCAGAGCGGCCAAGCCGGTTTTCCGATGGCACCTATGGCGTTCTGTATGCCGGGAAAGAATATGAGACGGCCCTGTTCGAGACATTGTATCACCATGGGCGTTTTATGGCGCAGACACAGGAACCACCGGGCTGGACATCCCAGTTCCGCGAGATTGTGTTGACAGTTTCAGCACAGCTTCACGATATCCGGGCTTCCTCTGCTGCCGACAAGGGTGTGCTTGCACCGGATAATTACCGGGCCGGACAGGCACTGGGGCATTCCTTGCGCCACTCCGGTTCCGATGGGCTGGTATATCCGAGTGTGCGTCATCCGGGCGGAGAATGTGCCGCCCTGTTTTATCCGGATTGTGCATCTTCTGCGGTTCAGGGGCGGCATCTGGATTATCACTGGGATGGCACGGATGTTGATCTGGTGCGCGATGCCGGGACAGGCACGGTTTTTCGCGTGGTGAAAACCGGACCGGCTTTTTGATATGATAATGATGTGCTTATAGCGCCAGCGCGGCGGCCCTGCCGCTCGACCAGGCCCACTGGAAATTATATCCACCCAGCCAGCCGGTCACATCCACAGCTTCACCGATGAAATACAGGCCCGGAACGCGGCGAGCCTCCATAGTGCGGGATGACAGATCATCCGTGCTGACACCTCCGCGTGTGACTTCGGCCTTGGTAAAACCCTCTGTCCCGTCGGGATAGAAATACCAGCGAGCCAGACTCTGCTCTATCTCACGCAGACGGGCATGACGGATATTGGCAAGTGGCCCATCTTCCCCCAGATTTTCTGACAGGGCTTTGGCCAGCCGGTCTGGCAAAAGCTGTTTCAAAACGCCATGGACAGTGCGGCGGGGGTAATCCTGACAGGCATCAATCAGCCAGCCAGCTATTGCATCAGGCAAAAAATCCACAATCACCGGATCTCCATGATTCCAGTAAGACGAGACCTGCAATATGGCCGGCCCGGAAAGCCCGCGATGCGTAAAAAGCGCCGCTTCCCGAAAGGATGCCTTGCCGCAACGCGCCACTATTTCTGTCGAAACTCCCGATAACTCACGAAACAAAACCTCATCTCCGGCCAGGGTGAGGGGCACAAGGGCCGGTCGCGGCTCCACTACTTTCAGCCGGAATTGCCGGGCCAGATCATAGGCAAATGCGGTGGCGCCCATTTTGGGGATGGATGGCCCGCCAGTTGCTACAATCAGGGCGGGCGCTTCCAGCATATTATCCTTTGTAGTGACACGAAAGCGGCCATCCTGATGCGCCACATCTATTATTTCCTGTTGGCATAATATGGTCCCGCCTGTCTGTTCTACAGAATGAACAAGCATGGAGAGAATTTGCCTTGCGGAACCATCACAGAATAGCTGGCCAAGCGTCTTTTCATGCCATGCTATGCCATGCTCTTCGACAAGTGCGATAAAATCGGCTGCGGTGTATCGGCTGAGTGCGGATTTGGCGAAATGCGGATTTCTGGAGATATAACGGTCCGGTGCGATGTGAAGATTGGTAAAATTGCACCTTCCGCCGCCTGATATGAGGATTTTCTTTCCTGGATGTTCTGCGCGTTCCAGCACCGCGATTTTTCTGCCCATGCGTCCGGCTTCACCGGCACAGAACAGACCGGCCGCACCGCCGCCCAGAACGATTGCATCATACGCGATTGTCATCAGGCGCCCTTGACCCAATCCGCAGGGAAAGAAAAGCGCGCTTCATCAAGATTATTCCGGGGCAACGGGGTTATCGAACTATTGCGTATGGAATTAAGCAAATAACGGTAAGTAATATTAACCATCTGGAATCCTTTGCCGATAGCTGTGCACGGTCGGTCGCGTTCGTCTTGTCAGTAACACTATCCCGACTCATTAAGGCAACGACAATGTTTACGGAGGTATAGTGCTGGTATGAAACCGGGACTGTTTGCCAAATTCGCCGCTATGGCCGCCTTTGCCATGATCAGCCTTACGCCTGCTTATGGTCAGGATCTGGCCTATGGCGCGCGCGGATTTGAAGATGCGTTTGACAGCACTCTGGGCACGGAAGATCGCGCACCGCGCGAGTTTTCCGCCGTCTATAATTCTGATCTGGAGCGCCAGATTGCTCGCCTTGCCGACGGGAGCGAGGGGCGTATTGGCGTGGCCGCGCTGGATATGGCAACCGGCACACAGATTTCTGTTCTGGGGGACCAGCGTTTTCCGATGGCCAGCACCAGCAAGGTTGCCATTGCCGCCACTTACCTTGAAGGGGTGGAGCAGGGCCGCTGGAGTATGTCGAGCGAATTTCCGCTGCTGATCCCGGTGAAATCGGCAAAATATTCCAGTCGCAAGGCCCCTGTACGCAAAGGACAATATCTTCCCGCCAGCCAGCTGATAGACCTTATGCTGACCCGCAGTAGCAATCCGGCAACGGATGCGCTCTTGCAGGCGGTTGGTGGTCCTGATGCTGTCAATGACTGGGTGCGCCGTGCGGGCATAAACGGTTTCCGGCTGGACCGGGATATTGCGACACTGGTGCGCGATGACGGGGAAGTGGACCCGGCGCAGCGGATTGACCCTCGCGATAGCGCAACGCCTTATGCCATGATCGAAATGTTGACCGGCCTGTATCAGGGGCGGTGGTTGTCTGCGAAAAGCCGGGCGTTTTTGCTCAGCACCATGGCGCGTTGCCGCACGGGCAAACGCCGTATTCCGGCCCTGCTGCCTGCAAGCGCAACGGTGGCCCATAAAACCGGCTCGCTGAACAATACTTCCAGCGATATCGGTATTATCGAGGCCCCGGATGGAAGGGCAATAGCAGTCGCTATTTATGTCACAGGTCAGGGGTCACGCGCCGCGCGTGAATCACGGATCGCCTCGATCGCCCGCGCTATCTATACCGGTTACACCAGTAATCGCCCCAATGATGGGCGGAACTGGACCAATTCCCGCTACTGATTTTGCGTCGGGTCGGATGGAGCCTGATCCTGCAGCAGGGCGGTTGTCCGGTGCAGCAGGGTTCTGATACGCTCATCTGTATCTTCGCTGGCGCGCACTATCGGCATCGCTACGGCAAGCGCACCTGCGGGCTGGCCATCTATCACCACCAGATGGCCTATCCCTGAAATACCGAGACTGTATTCTTCAGTGGTGCGGGCAAACCCCGTTTCACGGATCTGGTGTATCTGATCGCGCAAGGCGTGTTCATCAGTGATGGTTTTTTCCGTGAAACGCTGAAGCGGTGACTGGTCAAAAAAGGCATCCAGTTCATCTTCGGTCAGACTGGCGAGTATGGCTTTGCCGGCTGACAATACATGCAGGGGGGCGGTTTCACCGCTATTGACGGCATAGCGCAAGGCCTGCTGGCTGGTTTCGGTGATTATCGCTTTTGCGTCCCAGTCCTGCCGGATGAAAAAACTGGATGTTTCGTTGAGCTGAATCCGCAAGGTCCGCACGAGCGGAGCAATTCTTTCTTCCAGTGTGAAGGTCGGCTCATAGGCCCGCAGACGATCAAGCCCGGCCCCGGCGATATAGCGTCGGCCATCCCGTTCAAGATAGGACCTCTCTACAAGTGTCGCCAGCAGATAGGAGAGAGAGCTGACAGGGATGGACAGGGCATTGACAATTTCCTGCGCGACCAGAGGCCGGCGCTGAGATACGACATATTCAATAATATCAAGCGTGCGGGTCGCCGATTTGACCTGACCGGAAGCTGGACCAGATGATGTGTGGCCAGATGATGAGGAACCTGCTGATGCGGCGCTTTCCGCACGGCCTGTCATCAACCTGTCCTTTTGTCCGCAATATTGGCACCTTCGCGCAAGGCGCGCAGCTTTTTCCATGCGACGGCCGGATCAATCTTGCCGTAGCCTGCAAAAGTGCCAAAGCCGCAATCCGAGCTGGCAATTACCCGCTCCTTGCCAACAAAACTGGCAAATCGCTCAATCCGCTGGGCAATCAGCTCCGGTGTTTCAAGGTAGTTTGAACAAGAGTCCACCAGCCCCGGAGCGAGGATTTTTCCTGTTGTATCTGCTGCCTTCCACACTATCCATTCATGTTCATGGCGAGGATTGGCACTTTCAAACAGAATGGTGGCTGGCCGCGCCCTGAGGATAACCTCTATGATTTGTTCAAGTGGAATATCATGGTCATGCGGGCCTTCATAATTGCCCCAGCAAATATGCATACGCAGTTTTTCTGGCGGGATATTTGCGGTTGCCGCATTCAATGCCTCGACATTGGCTTCTGCAATACGGATAAACTCCTTGTCCGTCAGATCCTGATATCCGGTATGGCGGCTCATGGCGAGATCGGGACAATCGAGCTGCAGATCAAACCCCGCCGAGACGATTGCTTCATATTCCTCGCGCATGGCAATGACCAGATCGGCCAGATAGTCTTCATGCGTTTTGTAATACTGGTTGGGCTGGAATGCAGTTATCAGGCCGGGTGATGCGGAGTTCATGAAGGCGGTCACACCCTTGTTATCAGGGCCGGTATTGCGCTCCATTGCTGTTTTCATTCGCCTGATATCATCCAGCATGGGCTGGCGGTTGACCAGCTTTACCGGACAAATTGCGCTGGCGCGGGTAAATTCCTGTGATCCCATGATTGCGGCGAGTTTTTTGGCAAGTTCCGGCACTTCCGCCAGATCTTTTGCCGGTTTACGGGGAGTATGTCCGCCAAAGCCTTCCAGCCGCTCAATAATATAGGTTGAATAGCCGACCTTGCCCAATTCACCATCGCTGACAATCGATACGCCTGCATCAATCTGTTTTCTGACCGCGTTATCAATCGCTGTCTGCACGGTCTGGTCGAATTGTTCTATATCATATGGCTCTCCCTTGTCGCGGGCCAGCAGCAAAGGAACCAGCTCATCCCCGCGAGGGAGACTTCCGACATGGGTTGTGTGTATCATGGTTGCAGACATCCTTCTTTCCGCGCTTTGTTTCATATATGCGAAAGCAACGCAACCATGAATTTACTTGCAATATAAATTAACGCTCGTTAATAATGTCGGAGGGAGAGTTTATATGCGCTACTCAGAGCAGGAACAGACCAATCTGCAACCCGCGCCCGCCAGATTCGGGCAGATATTGTTTCTCTCCCCGGCTGAGGCACTCTTTGTCACCGGAGTCAATTTGCTCGCTGATGGCGGCTGCCCGGAGCATGGTAATGTCTGATATATTTTCTCCTCCCTTCTCCACAATGGACAATCCACGCCTTGAATTTACCATGGAAGTGCGATTGCAATTCCCCCATGCCTACATGATCGCAGAAACGCCATGGGGCGGCACTCGTAGCGCAGTGCTGGTAGAAAGCGGCACATTTGAAGGGCCGAAGATTCGCGGCCGTGCGGTTCCGCATTCTGGCGGTGACTATGCCTATTTCCGCCCTGACGGGGTTGCCTGTTTTGATGCGCGCTATCTGCTGGAGGCTGATGACGGAACCCTGATTCTACTGAACAACAAGGGCTTTTTATGGGGGCGCAAGCCGGACACGATGGAGCGGCTGCGCAAATGGGCGTTTGAAGGCGGGGAGCCGGTGGCGCATGAGGAATATTATCTGCGCGGCAACCCCGGCTTTGAATGTCCGTCAGGCAAGCATGACTGGCTGACAAAACATGTATTTATAGGAATTGGCGAGCGCAAGCCGGATGGAAATCTGCTGCGTTATTATGCGCTGGTGTGATCCGGACACCAGCTTCCCCACATTATAACAAGAATACAGAACCGGATCACAATGAAGGGAGAACAATCGCGGCACCTGCCTGATGGAACAGGCGGGCTGCCTTGAACAAACCAGGGCCGGGTATTTGAGGGCAAGATTATGAAAAGATTTAGTATTGGTTTAAGCCTTGGAACTGCACTTGCGGCCTGTCCGGCAATTGTGTTGGCGCAGTCTGGCACGCCAGAGGAATCTGATGGGGGCAGTTACGGGATTCAGGAAATCATTGTTACTGCGAGCAAGCGCGCAGAATCCGTGCAGGATAGCTCGCTGGCCCTGTCGGTTATCAGCGGTGATGATCTGGCCGCAAAGGGCGTATCATCTGCGGCTGATCTTTCCAGCAACGTCCCCGGCCTGACCGTGAGTCAGGGGGGCTCGGTGGTGCAAACCTATCTGCGCGGGGTTGGCAATTTCGCGACCGACGCAAATGCAGAAAGCGCCATCGCCTATAATATCAACGGCGTGTATATCTCGCGCCCCAGCGGTATCGGGCCAATTTTCTTCGATCTTGACCGGGTAGAAGTCCTGAAAGGTCCGCAGGGCACATTATACGGACGCAATGCGTCAGGCGGGGCAATCAATCTGATCACGCGCCGTCCCGGTCAGGATGTTTCTGCCAGTGGAAGTATAGAGTTCGGCAATTTTGACCGGATTCAGTTGACCGGGGCTACAGGTGGCGGCGTGACGGATACGCTCGCTGTGCGGGCTGCGGCGCAATATACATTGCATGATGGCTATCTTACCGATGGCTATAATGATCAGGACAGTATCGCAACGCGCCTGACGGCCCTGTGGGAGCCTTCCGGCACGGTCAGTCTGCTGATGACGGGCGAATATACGCATATGTCCGGTCAGGGCGAAGGAACGGTCAAACGCTCCACGCTTACGCCGATGGCGGATGATCCGTGGCAAGGCCCTTCCATTGGCGATATATCGCAGCCACCCACGGCGTTTATCCCGATTGGCCCCGGGCAGTTTGGCACAAGGATTGCCGATGACGGTGATCTTGATGCTACGGTCTGGGCCGTATCAGCCAATCTCGATATTGATATGGGACCGGCAACACTCACCTTTATTCCGGCCTATCGGCGGGTGGTGAATGATTACATCACCTATGCGCCCGGTTTTCGATACACGATCGGGGAAACCTCCAGCCAGCAAAGCTATGAGTTGCGCCTTGCCAATCAGGGCAGTGTGCTGGAATGGGTTGCAGGCCTGTATTATTTCAAGGAAGAGCAGACACAGGATCTTGGCCTGCAGGCTGTCCCTATCCAGTTGACAAGCAGCTATACCGAGCTGGACAGCGAAAGCTGGGCCGCTTTTGGTGACGTGCGTGTGCATCTGTCTGACACGTTCCGTTTGCTGGGCGGACTACGCTATTCGCATGACAGCAAATCACAGGCAGGGCAGACGAATACCATCCTTCCCGCTCCATCCATCAGTGGTCTTGGAGGGGAGCGCAGCTTCAGCGATGTCAATTACCGTGTCGGGTTTGAATATGATGCCGGTGCAGATAATATGCTGTTTGCCACATTGGCTACGGGCTACAAGGCAGGCGGGTTCTATTCTGCACCGGGACCGGATAACAGCTATGATCCGGAGCGGCTGACGGCATTTACTGTTGGCTCGCGCAACCAGTTTTTTGGCCGACAATTGCAGATTAATCTGGAAGGCTTCTACTGGAAATATGATGACAAGCAGGAGCGTTACCTTGGTGCGCGCGCAGGCACGGTGTCCCTGCTCACGACCAATGCAGGCAAGGCGACGCTTTATGGTGGCAATATTGACATCACCTGGCAGCCAACCCGAGCCGATACGCTGAAACTCGCAGTGGAATATCTCCACAGTAAATATGACAGCTTTGTCTATACCGTGTTTGCGCCGCCACCTTTTGGTGCCCAGTTTGGCTATGGCCAGGATTCCACGACCTGCGCCCTTGGGCCGATTATTCCGGTCGGGCCGGGTGCCCTGCAGGACATAGACTGTTCGGGCAAGCCGCTGGTGCGCGCGCCCAAATGGACGGGTGCGGCCAGCTATCAGCATGGTTTTGATCTGGCCGATGGCGGGCAGATTGTCATCGGGGCTGATCTCAGCTTTGCCAGCAGCCAGTATCTCTATCCCGATTTTGTCTCATCGGGTTGGGATAATGGTTATGCAACAGTGAGCGCGGATATAAGCTGGCATTCACCCGGAGGCGGGATTACCGCAACATTGTGGGGTCGCAATCTGTTTGATGAGGCGATCTATAGCGGGGGTATCCGTTATTCGTTCAGCGCGCCGGTTGCCCCGCAAGGAGATCCGACGTTGTTCTACGCCAATATCCGGCCTCCGCGCACTTACGGAGTTACGCTGTCCGCCAGATATTAGGGTGTGATGGTAAAATCGGGCACCGGTTTTTGTCAAAAAATCACACTAGAACCAAAAGGGTCACTAGGTCAGGACCCATTAATCGTATGAACCATTCTGGTTCAGGTCACGGCTATGTGCTGAATGAGTCATGGCCCTGAGGATATTATTCACGGGGGGCTTGTCTGACCTGCTCCTCGTGGAACTATCGTAAAAATATCACTTCCTGTGACCATCCAGTTCATCGCCGCTGAGCGTGACAACATGCAGAAGATTGGTTGAACCGGGCGTGCCAAAGGGTACACCGGCCAGAGCAACCAGCTTGCTGCCCGCCTCACCAAAACCCTGACGCAGGGCCATACGCTTGCCCTTGGCGATCATTTCTTCAAAGCTGCCAATATCTCTGGTGGTAACCGGATGCGCCCCCCACAAAAGAGCGACGCGCCGGGCGGTCTGCACAGAGGGAGTCAGCACCAGCATCGGCACGGAGGGCCGTTCGCGGGCCACGCGCCTTGCAGTAGAACCGGAGCCGGTGAATACGACAATTCCGCTGATCGGCACCGTATCGGCAATGGTCATGCAGCTATGGGCCAGTGCATCGGCGGTTGTCGGATCGGGCGGGGTATCAAGAAAACGCACACGGGCCTTGTAGCCATCATCATGTTCCACCTGCTGTGCGATCCGGTCCATGATGGTGACAGCTTCTTCGGGCCATTCGCCCGCTGCGGTTTCCGCACTCAGCATGACAGCATCGGCTCCGTCATAGACGGCATTGGCGACATCGGACACTTCGGCACGGGTAGGGGTCGGGCTTTCGATCATGGATTCGAGCATTTGTGTTGCCACAATCACCGGTTTGCCCAGCGAGCGTGCCGCATTGACAATCTTCTTTTGCAGGGGAGGGACTTCCTCCGGTTCAAGCTCAACACCCAGATCACCGCGCGCGACCATCACCGCATCGGCCTGTTCGAGAATTTCGTCCAGCCGCCGAACAGCCATCGGCTTTTCAATCTTGGCGCATAGTGCAATGCGCTTTCCTCTGGTGCTGCCCATCAGTTTGCGCGCTTCGGCCAGATCTTCGGGTCGCTGGACGAAGCTGAGGCCAATCCAGTCCACACCCTGGCTGACAGCAAAATCAAGATCGCGGCGGTCTTTTTCTGTCAGCGCGGGAATCGGCACTTCGGCATCGGGAATATTCACGCCCTTGCGATCGGAGATGACGCCGCCCACTTCAGCCGAACACAGGATTTTGTCGTTATCCGCCTTGATCACACGCAGGCGTATCTTGCCATCATTGATCAGCAGTCGCTGGCCCTTTTCCAGTATGCCGAACAGTTCAGGGTGAGGCAGGCAGACGCGGGTTTCATCCCCCGGCGCGGGGTCACGATCGAGTGTAAAATGTCCTGAATGACGAATTACGGCCTTGCCCTTTGCAAAGGTGCCAACGCGCAGTTTCGGTCCTTGCAGATCGGCCAGAATGGCAATGGGGCGGGAAAACTCTTTTTCCATGTCCCGGATGGCGGCAATGGCCCCTGCATGGTCCCCATGATCGCCATGGCTCATATTGACGCGGAAGGCATCTGCACCGGCGCGAAACAGTTTGCGCAGCATTTCAGGGTCACGGCTGGCCGGACCAATTGTGGCGAGAATTTTGACCTTGCGCCCCCGCGGGCGGCCTCTGGGATGGAGTTTTGCCATAAGAAGGGCTATGCCAGCACTTCACGACAATTCAAGGACGATCATGGGTTTATGAGTGCTCGAAACACGGATTTCCCCGATTCGCTGGACAAATTGCCCGATGATGTCGCTGCGGCGGCATTTCGCCGGCTGGTCGTCCATTTGCAAAAGCGCCATGATGCCCAGAATATTGACCTGATGGGCCTGTCCGGCTTTTGCCGCAATTGTCTGGCGGACTGGATTCGTGATGCAGGCTATGCCGGAGACAAGGCAGAGGCGCGGGCGCTCATCCACGGTATGCCAATGGAGGAATGGAAATCCCGTTACCAGACCGAGGCGACCCCTGAACAGCTCGCTCGCATGGAGTTGAGTCTGGCGCGCAATGGCGAGGCGGGATAAATCGCCGCGCCATCTTCACCTGCACGGACCATGCCGCTAAGGCGGACGGCAACTGATTCACCCTTATGATGGAGTTGCCCGATGGCCGAAGCCACCGATGATCGTCTGCGCCTTTTGATTGAGCGTATTGAACGTCTTGAAGAAGAGAAAAAAGGCATCGCTGATGATATTCGCGATGTCTATGCCGAAGCCAAGGCCGTAGGCTATGATACGAAAATCATGCGGCAGGTGGTGCGGCTGCGCAAAATGAAGCCGGATGACCGGGCAGAGATGGAAATGGTGCTGGAAACCTACAAAGCAGCTTTGGGGCTGGGCTGAAACAGGTCATACTCCCTCCGGCCATCACAATAAATGAACGGAGATTCGGCAATGGGTAACCCCTGGCAGAATACAGAAAATATGATCGTCACCACAACCGCAATGGTTGAAGGGCACAAGGTGCAGCAATATCTGGGCATCGTAACCGGCGAGGTGATCGTTGGCGCCAATATCTTCCGCGATATTTTTGCCTCCATCACCGATATTGTAGGCGGACGTTCGGGCAAGTATGAAAAAGTGATGGCTCGTGCACGCGAAGAAGCTCTGGCAGAAATGCAGGAGGCCGCACGCAATCTGGGCGGTAATGCCGTGATCGGGGTTGATCTCGATTACGAAGTGCTTGGCCAGTCCGGCTCCATGCTGATGGTTTCCGCCAGTGGCACGGCGGTAAAATTGTAAGCAAGCGTCCGGTTGCAGTGGACGAGGCACTGGGCTAGGGCGCGCTTTCTCATAAAAACACAATCAGAGTATATTTCAGGTTATATAGACAACCATGGCAGGCCATTCCAAATTCAAGAATATCATGCACCGCAAGGGCGCGCAGGATAAAAAGCGTTCGGCGATGTTTTCCAAGCTTTCGCGTGAAATCACGGTTGCCGCCAAGATGGGCACGCCTGATCCGGATATGAATCCGCGCCTGCGTCTGGCGGTCAATAACGCCAAGGCGCAATCCATGCCCAAGGACAATATCCAGCGCGCGATTGACAAGGCTACCGCCAATGAAGGCGATGATTACGAAGAAATTCGCTATGAAGGATATGGCCCCGGCGGTGTTGCCCTGATTGTCGAGGCGCTGACGGATAACCGGAACCGCACGGCTACGGCTGTGCGCACCGCATTCAGCAAGAATGGGGGCAATCTCGGTGCGTCCGGTTCGGTCGCCCATGGGTTTGAGCGTCTGGGGCTGATTGAATATCCTGTCTCTGCCGGGGATGAGGAAAAAGTGCTCGAAGCTGCGATTGAGGCAGGAGCTGACGATGTCGAGAGCGATATGAGCGAAGATGGCGGGCACGAGATATGGACCGGGGCCGAATCACTGCATGAAGTTGCCGGGGAACTGGAAAAAACGCTGGGCGAGGCGGAAAGCGTCAAGCTGGCGTGGAAGCCGAATATCACTGTCGATATGAATGAGAAAGACGCTGGCACATTGCTGAAGCTGGTTGATACGCTTGACGATGATGACGATGTGCAAACCGTTTGGGGCAATTACGAAATCTCTGACGAGATAATGGAAAAGCTGGACTGATGGCGCGGCGCGGCATCAGCCTGACTCTGGCCGTTCTGGGCGGGTTGGGCTGGTCTGTGTCACATGCAGCGCCTGATCTGACAGCGCCTGCCATGCTGGCAGGTCAGGAGGATGCGGGGCCGGAAAGAATTGCCCGGACCTCTGCCGCTGGCTCGCATCTGTGCCTTCCGGGGGAGACAATCGCCTATAGCTGTGATTTCGGCAAGTCTCTGGGCAGTGTCTGTCTTGACGAAAAGGGCGTGACCTATCGTTTCGGGACCCCTGATTCTATCGAGAAAACTATAGGTAACGGAGTTGACTGGGGTAATATCCATGTCGGAAGCGTGCGCGGACAGATAGGCGGCAGTCAGGAGCATGTGCGCTTCACTGACGGGCAGTATCACTATATTGTCTTCACCGGAGTAAATGGTGAGGCGACGGATAATCCCGGCCATTCATATTCCGGCATCAGTGTCGTCGATAGCGGGAAAGACGTCGTTCGGCTGGAATGCAGGTCACGCCCATTTATTGCGAGCAACTGGACGGACAAAATTATCGAGGCGGCTCCAGGGCCGGTGCGCGAAAGCCTGATGGAGAGTGAAGACAGCCAGTTTGACGGCTGGTTCTGACAGATCAGTGCTCATTCTTGGCCTTGATCCATCATTATCATGCACGGGATGGGGTCTTGTGCGCTCTCAGGGCGCACGTCTGACCCATATTGCCAATGGCGAAGTCAAAACGGATGCGAAAGCTCCTCTGCCAGAAAGATTGTTGCATCTACAGGATGCGATCTTTGCGGTGATTATGGCTCATGACCCGGACCGCGCAGCGATAGAGGAAATATTCGTCAACAAGAACCCGCAAAGCACACTCAAACTGGCGCAGGCCCGCGGGGCCGTTCTTACCGCTTGTGCGCGTGGCAGCCTGCCAGTGGAGGAACATGCTGCCCGCAAGGTGAAAAAGGCTGTGGTCGGCACAGGCGGGGCAGACAAAACGCAGGTTCAGGCAATGCTCAAAGTGCTTTTGCCCGGAGTCTCCATTGCCGGAGCCGATGCGGCCGATGCACTTGCCGTTGCGATTGCCGATGCCCATCTGGGCGGGTCTTTGCGGCGCTGACAGGTGATTCAGCTTTATCTCGTGATGCTATAGCGGGCAAGATTTCGCCTGCATCCTGTCCCACTTGAGGATCAGGTGAACAAATTGTCAAAAATAGTGGAACAGCGTGGTATTTCGCGCCCTGTTAGCGTAATTATAGGTAGTAAATAATGTGTCGGGATTATGTTGTGCCAACAATTCAGATAGTTGTATTGGCTCATAATGAAGAGCAACGCATTGGCGCGTGCCTCGCAAGCCTGCCTGCAGGTGCTCAGGACATTGTCATTGCCGCGATCGTGAATGGCAGTACGGATCATACAGCCCGGATCGTGCGCCAGTTTCCCGAAGTGACCTTGTATGAATATCCTCAGGGGGGGAAATCGCGGAGCTGGAACCGGTTTATGCTGGATACTCCGGGCATATTGGCGGATTACTATATATTTGTGGACGGTGACAGCGAGCTTGCTCCCGGCTCGATAGAGGCGCTGGTGCGCACGCTGGATGAAAATCCGCAGGCCAATGCGGCATCGGGTCTTCCGCTCAATGGACGCAAGGCACAGGCCTACCGCAAGGCCATAGCCCATACGCATGGACTGTTTGGCGACCTGTATGCCCTGCGCGGTGACTTTGTGGACCGTATGCGCGCAAAAAACATCCGCTTGCCTGAAGACCTTGTGGGCGATGACGGTTTGATTGGCGCACTGGCCAAAACAGATTTGCAGGACGAATCGCAATGGCAGGATGATCGCGTAGTGCCTTGCGAAAAAGCAGGTTTTTACTGCGAGCCTGTGCGCATAAGCCGCAGCAGTCTGACCATGCAGTATCGGCGCATGGTCAATTATTCCCTGCGCCATTTCCAGAACCGGATTGTCACCGACATCATGCGTTCAACCGGGCCTGCTGGCCTGCCGCTTCGTCTGGCGCCGCTTTACCCTAATTACCTGCTTCGCTTCAGGCCGCGGGTGCATCCGGAATGGTGGTGGTTTGACCGTCAGGCCCTGCGAAGGATGGCGGACGCCGCATAAGCATGGCCCATGTCTCTTTTACCATGCGTGGCCAGAACAGCCACAGGCTCGCCGCATAGGTTATTCCTCCCGCAGCCACAAGAATCGCCAGCGCAAGGATGGAGGGCAGGGAATCGTCCAGTACCCATTCAATCCCAAGCACGCTGATAGCCATCAGGCCGCAGGCCAGTGCTGCAGGAGCCAGCTCGCTGGACAGATCCCGCAGTCGTACGCCGACCGCAGGCAGTGTGAGGAACAATGTGACAGCAAGCAGCAGGGGCGCTGCTATCCACCATGCGTGGACAAGCCCGAATGGTCCGTTGGAAATTCCGTATAAAAAGGCGGCAGGCATGATGATAGCGCCTGCTGCACTGGTCATGACATAAATGCGGGGCCGGCCCATGGCGTTGGTGGCCGGGCTGCACACAATCTGGAGGGCCATGAATGGCATGGCCAGGGACAAGCCGGCAACTACCGGTGCCATGTCTAGCCATTTCGGTCCGAACAGTGTTGCCACCGCAGGCTCCGCCGTCAGTGCCAGCCCGGTATAAAGCGGGGCGGTGACCAGAAAGACAGTGCGTAAGGTGCGCAGAAAAAACGGCCCCAGAGCGCGCCCTTCCTTGTGCAGCTCGGAATAGGCCGGAAAGGCGACTTCGTTAATCGGCGGCAAAAAGCGTCCGGTGATAATCAGGGTCAGGAACAGGGCTTCGGAGTAGAGACCCAGGTCATGCGGTGAAAATGCCCGTCCTGCGATAACTATGTCGCTCTGGCTCTGGATGATCCAGAATAGCTGGCAAAGGGTCAGTGCGCCGCCAAAGCTGATCAGATCTCCGGCACCACGAAAGTTGAAGACCGGCTTGACCAGCAGGCGCGCAGCGACAGTCAGGCCGATCGCGCGGGAGGCAAAGCCGGCAATGGGGGCCCAGATCAGCGCCCATACTCCCCAGCCATTCCAGGCCAGCACAAAGGCGGTGAGGGCGGCAATGACCGCGCTTGCCATGCTCACCATGGCCTGACTGCGAAATTCGATTCGTCGCTGAAGCAGGGCGGAGGGCAAGGCAATAAAGGGTGTTGTAAGAAAGATCAGCGCCTGACAGCGGAGCATGGAAACAATCTGCGGCTGATTATAATAATCTGCGACCAGTGGCGCGACCAGCAACTGAATGGTTGCCAATATACCATTGAACAGAAGCAGCAGTCCGAAGACCTGGCCGATGCGATGCGAATCAACATTGTGTGACTGCACCAGAGATGTGGCGAAACTGTATCCGTTGAGAAAGGCGAGGGCAGTCACAACCACCTGACTCATTGCAAACAGGCCATAGTCACCGGGATCAAGCAGGCGGACAACCGCAATGGTCGATCCCCAGGTGATGATCTGGGCAAGAGCCTGGCTTCCCCAGCGCCACGCCATGGCAGAGCGGACGCGTTCGCCAAAGCTGCCTTGAGCTGGCGCGGATGATGGTGTGGCAGGGTCGGTCGTGGCCATGAGCGGGGCCTAGCCCCAAAGTGTGAATATATCTTCGACAGAGTCGCGACAAATTTGCGCGGAGATTCATATGATTCCGAAAGCTGAATCTCTTAAATCTGATAGCAATCAGGACCGGAGAGGAGATGCGCGGTCGCAAACCATGGGGAGAGGCAGCGGGATGCAGGATCAAAACCCAAGGAAATCCGCCAATCAGAAAAAAAGTGAAATAAAATTGCAAAAACCCGTTGACCGAATCTCGGAGCACCCATATATGCCCGCTCACCGACGGGGCGCTGACGGTTTCACCGCCACTCTCCAACGGTCGCCAACATAGTTCGGACAAACCAGTCCCCCGAACCAAAAAATCGGGGATCACTTGTTGTCCGCTTCTGTTGTTGGTTGGCTCTTTGACATTGTTAGTTTTTTGATGAAGGGACATGTGGGCGACGGCGCCCGGTCCGCGAAGCTCAAGGTCGCGGAAACCGGTTAATTTTCAAGCCGATGCCACATCCTTCCAGGCTCCACAGTCTGGTTGTGATGATACATGTTCATTCGTATCCATTACGTTTGACAGTGCAGGTATCGGCTCCTTGATGCTCTTGCCTCATTGGTTGGCGATCTTCGGATCGTGCTGATGAAGTAAGTGACACAAACTTGAGAGTTTGATCCTGGCTCAGAACGAACGCTGGCGGCATGCCTAACACATGCAAGTCGAACGAACCCCCACCTTCGGGTGGTGTGGTGAGTGGCGCACGGGTGCGTAACGCGTGGGAACCTGCCCTTAGGTTCGGAATAACACAGAGAAATTTGTGCTAATACCGGATAATGTCTTCGGACCAAAGATTTATCGCCTTTGGATGGGCCCGCGTTGGATTAGCTAGTTGGTGGGGTAATGGCCTACCAAGGCGACGATC
>JBKEEC010000150.1:0-3179 GCA_047975785.1 Sphingomonadaceae bacterium
CCAGCGTGCTCGAAAAGATCAAGCTGGGGCGCATTGGTCAGGTGGAAGATCTGATGGGTGCGGTGGTGTTTCTTGCTTCCGATGCCTCTGCCCTGATGACGGGGACCAGCCTTGTCGTGGATGGCGGCTGGACGGCGGAATAAATCTCTGGCGCCGACAATTGATGGCGCATAATACCAGACTGCAATGATGCTGACGTATCAGCAGCTTGAAACGCTCAGGATCTGCGCGGGCTTGACCAATGCGTGATGAGTCAAGCTTATCGCGCATTGGTATAATCCATACAGGAATGGAAAGGTGGAATCGGACACCGGGTTTACCATGGCTTAATCGGGCCAGTGCTATAACTCGCCTATGGTGACCCGTTTCGCAATTTTTGGTATTCTGGTTATCGGTGTGGTGGTTGCCATCGCGCCTGATCTTGAACGCAATACTGCCCCTGAAACAGAAACCGTTTCTGCAAAAATGACTGCGCCGGCTATCTCCACAAAGCTGGACAGCAGCAGGCATCACACACTCATGCAATCAAACCGTTCGGGCAGTGAAACCCTGCAACGGGCTGCCAATGGCCATTTCTTTGCTGATGCCTCTGTGGGCAACAGCACTATTCGTTTCATGGTGGATACGGGCGCCAGTGTCGTTGCCCTGACCGGAGAGGACGCCCGATCTGCCGGTCTGACATGGGATGCGTCCGATATTCGCCCCATTGGCGCAGGTGCCAGCGGGACAGTCTACGGTGTGCCGACACGGATCAGCCAGATCACCATTGGCTCCATCCGTCAGGAAAATATCGATGCGGTTATCATCCCTGAAGGCTTGCCGATTTCCCTTCTGGGCCAGTCTTTTCTCAATCATCTCGTTAATGTGACAATTTCAGGCGACAGTCTGGAGCTTGAAGACAGAAAATACCACACTGCAATGATGCTGACTCATCAGCAGAGTGAAACGGTATGAAAAATTAAGGCGCGGCGGGCTTGACCAATGAGCCTTGACCCTAGAGCGGGATGACATATGATTGATCACATCCCCCTCTTTATCTTTTTGTGGTCGTGTGATTTTTTGACAAAAACCGGTGTCCACTTTTTGTCATCACACTCTAAATGTTTGGTCCCGGCATTTGCCGGTTGGAAAAAGTCTATCAACTTTTTCTGAAAATGCTCTAGATACAAATATCCATAATACTCGTTATAGCTGGACAATGAATCACCGCCTGAACACTTTTAATCGCCGTGCAATATTGTCCGGTGCTCTGGGCATCGGCGCAAGTCTGGCGCTACCTCGCCGTGTATTTGCGGCTGTCGAAATGGCCACCCCGCGCGATCGCGCCCTGGCAGAGATTGCCCGGCGTGAATTGCAAAAGGCCGGAAACGCTATCTGGCGCACCGATATTGTCGGGATTGCCGATTTTGGTGTGCACTCGGCGCAGGAGCGGTTCCATTTCGTCAATCTGGAAAACGGGACAGTGCGCAGTTTTCTGGTGTCACACGGAATGGGCTCTGACCCGGAACATGATGGCTGGCTCAACTGGTTCAGCAATGTGGAACATTCCAATTGCACCAGCAAAGGCGCTTTCGTAACGTGGGAGTGGTATAAGGGCCGCTATGGCACATCCATTCGTCTGGGTGGGCTGGATGCCAGCAATTCCAACGCCCTGCCTCGTGCGATTGTCATGCATGCAGCCAGCTATGCCACGCCCCAACATGTCCAGAAATGGGGGCGGCTTGGCCGTTCCAATGGCTGCTTTGCCATGGGACCGAGCGATTTTCGGGAAGCATTATGGCACCTGTCTGGCGGCAGGCTGCTCTATTCTGACAAGCTTGGCATTGGTCCGAATGGCGAGACAATCACCCGCACGCCTCCCGTTGTTCCGCCCGCCAATGTGCAACCGCTGACGCCCGAACGACCCACCGCAGTCCAGCAGCAGAACCCCGGTATTTTCTGAAAACACCGGGGTAATACAGAGCTACAGGCAGGAAAAATCCGTCAGTCCTGCAGGTCGTCGATGATCTCGACAACTTCCTCATCGGTCTGGCGGGCGCGATTGGACTGGCGCGGTTTGTCGAAACTTTCCAGAACCGGAGCATCGCGTCCATAAAGATCCTTGTAGCTCCTCATGGTCCCGTCAATATCCGTCCCCATAGTGAAATAGGTGATATAAACCGGCATCTTCTCTTCAAATCCGACACGGGTATATTTGCCGGATTTGATGATATCAACGCCTTCATCAGCAGGCATTTTCGCCTGCAGGATAGCCAGTGTCAGGCCCAGTTCGCTCGCGCGTTCGGTGCGGATACAGCCATGGCTCAGTGCGCGCGCGTCCTTGTTGAACAATCCGCGAGAAGGCGTGTCATGCAGGAAAATGGCGTGTTCATTGGGCATGTCCAGCTTCATCAGACCCAGAGAATTATTCGCGCCCGGCTGCTGAACAACAGAGACATACCCGTTAGCCCCGCGCGTTGCCTTGTAACCCGCAGCGCGCGCCCATGCGGGATTGCCCAGAACCTTTGCTCCCAGACCTTCCCCTTTCACGATGGACTGCGGCACAGTCCAGGTCGGGTTGAAAATCACCCCCTGAATTTTCTCTGCCAGCTGCGGGGTGGCCGTTCTGCCCGGTTTTCCGACAATCGTGCGATAGGTCCGCACAATCTTGTCTTTCACCACCAGACGAAGCTGGTATTCCGGCACATTGGTAATCAGATATTGTGTGCCCAGATCCTGCTGCAGCCAGCGCCACCGGTCCATATTGGCACGAATCAGCTTGCGCTTTTTTGCCTCGCTTTTCGGGGTATTTGCCAGTGCCTCCTTCAGCTGGGCATATTCCGGATTGATAGGCGCAAGAGATGCCAGCACACCAGCGATATCATGGGTGCTCAGGGCTTCCGCCATGAGCGAACTGGTCGGCATAAGGTCAGGATCAGGATCGACCACAAACCATTGCCGCCGTGCCTCCATCGGGGTGCGACCATCGCGCAAATCTTCTACAACCCATGTAAAGCTTTCGCCCGCAGCCTTGTTCAGGGCATCGCCAGGGCCACCGGCAATAGCCATCCGCAACTCCATCAGGCGGTAATCTGCCGGATCAAGCCCTTCCTTGTCGATATTTTCAATGGCGGCAATCAGGGCCTGTGCGTCTGCCACGCTCCATTGCTGGCCTGCTTCAACGGCCGGAGACTGTGTCG
>JBKEEC010000151.1:0-8031 GCA_047975785.1 Sphingomonadaceae bacterium
CAGTATCAGGATAAAGGCAAAAGCCAGCGCCAGCAGAACTGTATCCGCGCCGCCTGTGGCGGCATGGGTCAGGCCGGAAAAGGCGCAGTGGCCATCCTTCTTCGCGTGATCGGATGATCCATCGTCAGAGCCATCCTTCATCGGAATGGCGATATCCACGGTCTTGAGTGCCCCGATGCCGTCAGAACAAATCGTCACCGTTAGCGTCGTGCCCGAACCTGACGTCATATACCCTGCCGGAATCAACGCCTTCATCGACAGAGCAAGCACCAGCAACGCAATGGCAAACCAGCGATGGTCCAGAATCAAGGCGCGCAAAAAGTGCATATGCCGGCGCATCTATACGAGGTGTTCAAAAATGTCACCCTTTCAGACAGGAACAGAGGAACTGGCCGCTCTGGCAGACGATGCAATGGCGAACCTTACCGAGAAGTTCGCCAAAAAAGAGAATAAAGTACCTGCTCTCAATCTCTTAAGGGCGCCGGTGGTGGCAGGGATTGAATAGAACCTAATTTTTATACAATTGAATTTGTTGTATATTTATTGCCAGAACGGACTTTACCCCCACATTGCCTCCCACATTTTTGACAGGTCGCAAGTATGCGCGATGGCCAACGGCCTGAATCATCTACGCAAGGGAGCGGTCATTGGCCCTTCCCTGATCGCAAGGCCATTTGAACTTTTTGCGGCTCCGCGATGAGAGTGGTCGAGCGGCTGACCAACTTGCGGATCGTCTCGCGCACTTCCGATGGCGTATCTCCGCTGACAACTTCAACATAACCGATCCCGGCCCGACGCAAGGCCTCCTTCTTTACCGCATCACGCGCTGCCGTTTCGGGACTGCCGTGATGCCCCGTGCCTTGAAATTCTATCGCGTGCAGAGGCCGACATTCCTGATCGACGATAAGAAGATCCACACGCTTAGCGTTGATCGCCCAAAATGCACCTTTATCATGGCTATACAGGATTTCTCCCAAAGACACCTGACCCATCGCACGCCAGCCGGGGCTTTCGGCCTCCAAAATGCGATCAATGCAACCCAGCAGGCGACGTTCGGGCTTGTTCAGCAATGCGCGGGCTTTGAAATCGGCCTGCATCACGCGCCGCAATTGGTCGGCAGCCGAGTCCGGAGTGCTTGCCGGGACGCTTTTTATCGCTGGAACTTTGCCCTGTTTCGTCCCTTTGCGGCCTGCCCAATATGCCTTTCGACGTGCGCGCTCTATCGAGGCGTAGAATTTCTCCACCGCGATTCCAATAGCTGCTCCGGTTCCCAAAATAGCGAGAAGTAACATAGGCTGGGCAAGCAGGGCGTCAAATGTGGCTAACATGGTGCCAGTTTAGCCGATGATCATTAAACAAAAGGTAAGCGAGCATGTGTGCCCCGATTGAAAATCAAGCTTTTTCAACTCGGATCATGCACGGATGACGACGTAGTAGAGCTGCGATAGCACGGATCACCTTGGCGGCGGCTTCGTCTTTCCGTTCAGCCAGAACGTCGCGCTTTTCGACTTTTACGGCCTTGCAGAGTTCGTCGGCCTTGGCGCGGACATAGGCCAGCGTCAGCAGCTTGGCACTAACCAACCCCACGTCTTGGCGCTTCCCATCGCGCTGGATTCGCACAAGCCATTGCGCACTGCCTGCCCCGCCAGTGCGATCAGCCCGCACTTTTAGAAATAATCCGTCACCATCCTGATAGGTACCGGGTTTCAACAGATTCGCTTTAACTGCCGTCGCCGTAAGTCTGTCCATGCTGCCCCACTCTTGCATCCGGCTGCACGCAAACAGCAGCGAACACTAGCGGGCGTGTATGGATATATAAGCTATATTTTCTGGGATTTCCACGGTCATACGTGGACGCTGGCGAATAAGGGGGTGGTGGACAGGGCTGGATTCGAACCAGCGTACGCTTGCGCGGGCAGATTTACAGTCTGCTGCCTTTAACCACTCGGCCACCTGTCCACATGGCTTGCCGGATTGCGGGGTGCCCCGCTGCAATAATGACCTGATCGACAGGCCATTTGTGCCGAGTGGCGCCCCTTTGGCGAAGCAAGGCTTGCCTGTCAATGGGGTGACTGGCAGGAGAGCAAACTTGTAAACGCGAATAAAGGGAATTTCATGGCCAAAACAGAGCGCAAACGGGCGATGCGTGGGCGTGCAGGACGTATGCAGGGCGGACGGGGAAGTGGCCGCGCCAGTGCAGGCCATGTCCGTCTGTGGGGACGTCACGCGGTAGAGGCAGCCCTGATGAATCCGGATCGGACACATCGCAAGCTCTGGGCGACTCGTGAAGGGGTGGCCTCGCTTTGCGGAGATCTCCCGCCTGATTTTCCGGTAGAATATGCCGATGTGGCTGATCTGGCCCGGCTGGTTTCGCGTGATGCCCCGCATCAGGGTCTGGTGCTGGAATGTGAGCCACTGGATGATGTTTTTCTCGATCAGGTAATAACGGGCGAGGCAGGGCGGCCCCTGATCGTGCTGGATCAGGTGACGGACCCGCACAATGTCGGTGCCATTCTCCGCTCTGCGGCTGCCTTTAATGCGGCGGCGCTGATTACACAGGATCGTCATGCACCGCCCGAATCCGGTGTCGTGGCAAAGTCGGCTTCCGGAGCGCTGGAACTGGTGCCATGGGTGCGCGTGGTCAACCTTGCCCGTGCGCTGGATGACATTGCCGAAGCGGGATATTGGCGCATTGGTCTGACGGGCGAAGCAGAAACCACTCTGGCAGACGCCTTGCCCACTGGCCCGGTTGCCCTGATACTGGGCGCAGAGGGCGAAGGAATGCGGCACAATATTGAAAATCACTGTGACAGTCTGGCAAAACTGCCGATAAGCAACCGGATGGAAAGTCTCAATGTCTCGAATGCTGCTGCTATTGCTCTCTATGCAGCAGCCACACGCAACACTTCAGGAGCATAAACCGATGACAATACCAACAAGACCAGGAACCTTCCTGCCCCGCCGGATGGGGGCCATGATTCTGGTCACTATCAGCGCAATGCTCCTTACCGGGTGCATGTTGTCTCCGGGGCGGTTCACTTCGGAAATGATCCTGAAGCGGGATGGCACTTTCAGCTTTACCTATAACGGAGAAATCCAGCTTATCACCATGTCCTGGCTGGCGCAGCTTGAGGCGGACTCCATCGAATCCGCGGCAGATGAAGCCATTGCCTGCTTTGACGACACGTCATTTGAAGAACGGGAATGCACAGAAGAAGAGCGGGCAGCACAGAAGAAAGAATTCTCGGAAGCTGCCAGCCGGGCAAAGCAGGAACAGCAAAAGCAGGCTGATGAAGTACGCAAGATGTTTGGCGGTATTGATATTACAGACCCCGCAGCTGCTCAAGAGCTTGCCCGTCGGCTGGAACGGCAGGCCGGATGGAACAAGGTTACACCCAAAGAAAACGGATTGTTTGAAGTCGAATATGCGATCAACGGACGGCTCAACTATGATTTTCTGTTTCCCACAGTCGAGCAGTTTCCGGTCATGAATTACTTTGTGATCGCAGGGCGGCGGGATGACGGCACTGTCCGGATTGATGCTCCTGCTTTCAACAGGGACTCGCTACAACTTAAGCAAATGGCGGCTTTGGCGGGCACCGGCGTCGGTGGAACTGACCGCTATGTGAAAGGAATCCCTGGAGTAGACGGCACATTTACAATCATTACCGATGGAAAAATACTCGCCAACAACACGGATACAGGCCCCGCCAACAGTCCTGATGGTCAGAAACTGTCATGGAAAATCAATTCCATGACAGATGCTTCTCCTACCGCCCTGATTGATCTCAAGCAGTAGGGCCAGGACCCATTATACCCATGTGCGATGAGCTTGCCTCACCACACATTGGTCAAGCCCGCGCGACGCCTGAGCGTTTCAAACTTCTGATGCATCAGCATCATTGCAGTTTGATATTAATTGCATGAGCCGTGATGGCTCGCTTGCGGGATGAAATGCAAGGAGGTGGCGAGCAGGCCATGCCGGGGGGGGGCATGGCCCTATAGCTTCGCGAGAAAAGGTTGAAACAGGTGCGATGCTATAATTTCTTATTTTCGCTTTTCTTTTGCAAAAACCGGTTCCCACTTTTTCGCGAAAAGCTTTATTATACCAAACTGCAATGATGCTGAGGCTTCAGCAGTTTGAAACGTGCAGGTGCCCGACATGATTTATCCCGATGTGTGGAAATAATCATAGATTTTTTGCGCCACAGCCTCGCTGATACCGGGTGTGCGCATCAGATCTTCCAGTGCCGCTGCACGCACTTTTCCCGCAGTTCCGAAATGGAGCAGCAGGGCGCGTTTACGCGTCGGTCCAATGCCGGGTATGTCGTCCAGCGGGCTGGCGCTGATAGCGCGCTTGCGTTTCTGGCGATGCGCCCCGATCGCAAAACGGTGCGCTTCATCGCGCCATTGCTGGAGCAGAAACAGCACCGGGCTGTTCACGGGCAATGTTTTTTCGCGACCATCAGGAAAGTGGAACAATTCACGTCCGGCATTGCGGTCCGGCCCTTTGGAAACGGCGATCAGTGGCACATCTTCAATCCCCATTTCTTCCAGCGTATCGCGCACGGCAGACATTTGTCCCTTGCCTCCGTCAATCAGCACCAGATCGGGCCAGACACTTTTTTCGCTTCCCTGGGTTTCATGATCCGGGTCTTCTTCACGCGCGCGGGCAAAGCGGCGGGTCATGACTTCACGCATCATGGCAAAATCATCATTGGATTGCGCGGTTTTGATATTAAACTTGCGATACAGGCCTTTCTGGAAGCCATCAGGCCCGGCAACGACCATGGCGCCAACAGCGTTGCTCCCCTGAATATGGCTGTTATCGTATATTTCGGTCCGCTGCGGAATATCTGCCAGTTCAAGAAAATCTGTCATTTCGCGCAGGGTTTTTAACCGGGTTCCGGTTTCTGCGAGCCTGCGATCCAGAGCGTCACGGGCATTACGTGTGGCCTGTTCCATCAGGCGGCGTCTGTCCCCGCGCTGCGGAACAGAAATCTCTACCCTGTGTCCGGCCAGTGCTCCGAGAGCTTCGCCCAGAAGGGCCTGTTCAGGTAATGTCTGATCAACCAGAATCGTGCGTGGCGGTGGCACTTCCTCATAGAACTGGGCCAGAACGCGGGAGAGAACTTCAGCATCATCAACCCCCTGCACATGCGTGGGGAAAAAAGAGCGATGCCCCCAATTCTGTCCGCCGCGAATAAAAAACGCCTGCACGGCCACATGGCCGCCACGCCCGGCAACGGCAAAGACATCGGCATCACCGACCCCCAGTGCATTGATGGCCTGCGTGCCCTGAATATAGGTGACAGCCCGCAGGCGATCGCGCAGCATTGCAGCGCGTTCAAACTCCAGGGCTTCTGCCGCCTCCTGCATCTGCTCCTCAATTTTCATCTGCACCGAGGCAGACCGGCCTCCCAGAAAATCCTTCGCTTCGCGCACTAGTTCATCATACCCTGCCTCATCAATCCGGCCCACACATGGGGCCGAGCATCGCTTGATCTGGTAAAGCAGGCAGGGCCGGTCCCGTCGGGAAAAGAAACTGTCCGTGCAGGATCGAAGCAGAAACAGTTTTTGCAGGGCGTGAATAGTCTTGTTGACAGAACCGGCACTGGCAAACGGACCGTAATAATTGCCTTTGGCCTTGCGCGCTCCGCGATGTTTCATCAATCGGGGGAAGGTATGATCGGCGCGTAGCAGAATGAAGGGAAAACTTTTGTCATCGCGCAGCAGCACATTAGAGGGCGGGCGGAATTTCTTGATCAATTGTGCTTCAAGCAAAAGCGCATCGGCTTCAGAACGTGTTGTGACAATTTCCATCCCGCGCGTTTGTGCCACCATGCGTTGCAAACGCACCGGCAATCGATCGACATGCGTGTAATTGATCACCCTTTTTCGCAAGGCTTTGGCCTTGCCGACATAGAGCACATCGCCGCGCGCATCCGTCATGCGATACACGCCCGGTTCCAGCCCCAGGGTTTTTAACGTTGCGCGTATGGCAGCGATGCCGGTTTCCAGATCCGGAAGGGAAGAGCCGCGCACTGTGTCGAGCGCCTGTTGTTCATGAAAACGTTTCCCGCCGCGCGGGTCTGGCGGGCTGCCAGCAGGGGTGCGAGTCATTATTCCTGCTCCGGCGACCGGATTCTTTCGGTAATCCGATAGCGATATGGCCGGCAGCAATCTGGCAATGCGATAGGCATAGTCCCCTTATGGCATGTGCTGCACGGATTGGAAGCATTTGCACCCCGGATTGCTTGGGGGCAGGCCTGCGCGGGGCCTGATTGTTTCAAACGGCTGATGCGATAGCAGCATTGCAGTCTGGTATTAAATCTTGCCTGAGGCTGCCGTTCTCGAAAATATGACCCGGTCGCGCCCTTCTGATGAACGAACAAAAGACTCGCTGCTGGCGTGGTTCGGGCTGCGCCGGATTTCAGGTCAGGCAGGATGCACCGCCCCTGCAGATGAGGCAGGGCAGATACGCCGGCAATTGCTCGGCAGGATCAGTCAGTTTCTGATAGAGAATGGCCTTGAGATAACGCCCGATAATTTGCTGATTGCCCATGGCCTGTCCAGCGGCAGCAATCCGGTGCTGATGCGCCGGATAAAGGCGCGTCAGAACGAGGGGAGGCCCATCACCCGGAGCTGGCTTGCCCGCGCTGCCGCAAGTGAGTCAGATACAGCCGATCTTTCGCTTGAGCGCCTTGCTGACCGGCTGGAAGAAGGGATTGACGGTCTTTCGGAAAATACGCGCAATGTGCGCGATGCAACCAGCCAATATGCGTCTGCACTGGAAGCCCATGTGGGCAAGCTGGAATCGGGCGTATTGCACAGTCCGCATGCTGTAATCGAAGGTCTGGCAGAATATGCCAAAGCCATGCTGGAGCGATCGCGCAAGGCAGAAGAAGCCTTGCTGCGTCGCGAACAGGAAACCTCCCGGCTTCGCACGAAACTGGCGCGTGCACGCAAGGATGCGGAAATTGACTATCTGACAGGCCTGCATAACCGGCGTGGATTTGAAACCCTGCTGGAACAGCATCATCGTGAGGCGATGCGCACCCTTATGCCTGCATGTATTGCCTTTTGCGATATTGATCATTTCAAGGCCGTCAATGACGAACACGGGCATCAGGCCGGGGACCGCGTGTTGAAAATGGTGGTCCGGATACTGGTGAGTGAAGCGGATGAAAACTGCCATATTGCCCGCTATGGCGGGGAGGAATTTGCATTATTGTTTCGTAACAGCACAACAGATGAAGCCCTGCAATCCCTTGACAAGGCCCGCTGCCGCCTCTCTGCCCGCCGTCTTGTCAACCGGCAGACGTGCCGCCCCTTTGGCACGATTACCTTTTCCGGTGGCATAGCCAATCTGCATGACTGGAATAACACGACAGCCGCGCTGACTGCAGCCGATCAGGCGCTTTATCTGGCCAAGGAAAGTGGACGAAACCGCATCATCATTGCCGACCCTGACCAGACGGGATGACTCCGATCAGAAAATCTTGCGTAGCTCAATCTCGACAAAGCGACCAACCGGATCAATCAGATAGGGCTGGTAACCGAGCGGGACCGTGCCCGTATTGTCTGTGACCTTTTGCCGGGCATCAAAGATATTGTTTGCCCGAATCGACATACGCAGATTTTTGAGAAAACCGGGATTATCGCCCGCCAGGAACTTCATATCTCCGAGGTTGAAAAACAGGCGCATGTCAAAAGTGGCCAGATCACCGAAATGCAGATCGCTGGAGCCGGGGACACCGCTGCCGGTGACATTGGTGGCGCTGGCGTAATTGCCCGACATGCGCAGGCCAACGCCTTTCGCAAACAGGCCGCCTTCCAGCTCAAACTTGTGGCGTGATACACCGCCAGAACTCACCGCGTCACCGTGAAGCATGTCAAGCAGTGGGCCTCCGGGGGCGATCAGTGCCTCATTCTGCAATTCAATTGTATGATAGAGGGAAAGATTCCAGCGCCCCCCACGCGGTCCGCGTCCCGGCATACCGGGGAAACCAGCGCCTGATGAGGTTCTGG
>JBKEEC010000152.1:0-12632 GCA_047975785.1 Sphingomonadaceae bacterium
CCGGAAGATTGCCCCTCCGGCCTGTGGTCAATGAGTCCTGGGTCTAGAGTGTGATGACAAAAAGTGGGCACCGGTTTTTGTCAAAAAATCACACGACAACAAAAGTATAAAGAGCGGGATGTGATTCTGTCATATGTCATCCCGCTCTAATATCAGAAGCGGTAATAGACGCCGCCACCAATAACCCACGGGTCCAGATCATGTTTGGTGGACAGGATTTCCGTGCCGGCAGTATCGTAAAAATGCGTGGTTGTGCTGACAAAATACTTTTTGGCATCAAATGTCAGGCCAATCTGTTCATTCATCGGAATATCGACACCGGCCTGCAAGGCAAAGCCAAAGCTGTTCTTCATCTTGAGCCTGTCGGCGCCCAGCACCTGCATTGTGTCGCCCGGTTTTTCATCAATGAAGAAAAACATGGTCGGCCCAGCGCCAACATAGGGTTTGATCCCGCCAATATCGGCATGTGCCTTGATAGTAAGAGTCGCAGGCAGGATCATGACATGATCGGCAATGTCCGCTCCTGCCAGCCCGTCAGTGCCTGAGACATGATGCGATGTCAGACAGCAGATTGTTTCAGCCGAAATATAATCATTGAAAAAATATTCTGCCGCTAATGTGGGCACCACATTGTCGCTGGCTTCGGTCTGGCTGTTTGCGGGCAGGGGGATGGTGGAAAGCTTGACTTCATCAATTTCGCCATCTGGCAGCACACCCGTTACCATGGCCTTGATCTGGAATTTTCCGGCAGTTCCTTCTGCCTGGGCGGAACCGGCAAACCCCATTGCCGCAAGAGCGCCGGCCATGGCTAACAGAATAGGCTTCATTTTACTTTCCCTTCATTCCCGCGTGCCGCCCCATGCGGCCAGAATAATGCGCGGTATGGAGGAATCATCGGGTTTTTGCGGGTGCGAACATTGACGCGGCGCAAAAATAAAGATTGTTTTTGTGCAAATTTGCCACACTGTAGCTTGTTGGCAACAGAGGGGAGGGGCCTGTCTGTCCGGATGTGTGCCCGGAAGGGGGATAAATTGTGTCAGCGGCTTGCCCCGCAGGATTTGCTGGGGAATCAGGAAGTCATGGCAATTCTCTCGGATAAATGGATTCGCGCGCAGGCCCGTGAAAAAGGCATGATAGAGCCTTTTGTAGAGGGGCAGCGGCGTGAAGGGTGTATTTCCTACGGACTGTCCTCTTTTGGCTATGATGCGCGCGTGGCAGATGAGTTCAAGATTTTCACCAATGTTGATAGCGCCGTGGTGGACCCGAAGGATTTTGCGGCCAACAGTTTTGTCGATCGGAAAACCGAAATCTGCGTTATCCCGCCCAACAGTTTTGCTCTGGCGCGCACGGTCGAGTATTTCCGCGTGCCCGAAGATGTGCTGGTGATCTGCCTTGGCAAGAGCACCTATGCACGCTGCGGCATAATCGTGAATGTCACACCGCTGGAGCCGGGCTGGGAAGGGCATGTCACACTGGAATTTTCCAATACTACCCCCCTGCCTGCCAAGATTTATGCGAATGAAGGCGCGTGCCAGTTCCTGTTCCTGCAAGGCAATGAACGGCCCGAAATCACCTATGCCGACCGGGCGGGTAAATATATGGGCCAGCGCGGCGTCACCCTGCCGCGCCTGTAAAGCCGGAATATTCAGGATCAGGATATTTCCCGCCGGGAATGTTGGAAAAGTGGCTTTGCCATGCTTCGGCATTGACAATCCCGCCGAAGCACAGCAAGGGCACGGCGTTACAATCTGGCCGGCTTAGCTCAGTTGGTAGAGCACCTGATTTGTAATCAGGGGGCCGCGGGTTCGAATCCTGCAGCCGGCACCATTTTCAATGACTGATACCAAACTGCAATGATGCTGACGCATCAGCAGTTTGCAACCAACTGTAAACTGTTCACCCTGCCAGCCTGACGAGAAGGCTTATAACTACGCGCGGGTCGCCCACATATCTGGCCCGGATTTCTGCCATGTGTTTTTTGGTGCGCGGTCTATGCTGCGTGGTTTTGGGTGTGCAGGAAAGTGGCGCGCCCGGAAGGATTCGAACCTCCGGCCACCTGATTCGTAGTCAGGTACTCTATCCAGCTGAGCTACGGGCGCGCTGAATGGCGGCACATAGGGGGGGAGGCACTGCTTGGCCATCCCCTATCATCCCATTTGTGCATATATTTGCGGAGAAGGGGTTTCAAATCGTGCCGCCAGTGTTTCTGTCAGTTCCTCATCTAACGGTGGCCGGGCGAGCATACGAATCTGGCCAAGGGTGAACCAGCCGGTTTCTCCACCTTCCAGCGAATCGATATGTCCGCCCGAATGGCGGGCGCTGTAAAGAAGTATGACAACCGGCTGAGCGGCACTCCGGGCCGGCGTTTCGGCAAAGCCGATGGGCTGAAGCTCTGCCGGATCAAGCGTGATGCCAAGCTCCTCCCTGATCTCGCGGACCAGTGCCAGGCGAGGAATTTCTGCGGTTTCCACCTTGCCGCCGGGGAATTCCCACAAATTGCCATGGTGCTTGTGCGGTGGTCGTTTGTGCATCAGCCATAATCCGTTCTGATCGCGCAGGGCCAGCGCCACGACCAGCATCATTGTCGGACTTTTTTCCAACTTTTTTCCTCCTGAAAACGATTTCTTAATTCTGATCTACGAAAAGCACCGCATCAAGGCCGATATTCGATCGGTGGAAAAGGTCCGATGCTCAAGTTTTTGAAACAACTGACAATTGCTGAGACGGGCGCAACCGCTGTCGAATACAGTCTGATACTTGCGTTTATTTTTCTGGCTATTGCCGGGGCGCTGGGAACAGTGGGGGCTGCCAATATAGAGTCGTGGGGGCATATAGCTGATGTATTTACAGCAGCTAATAATACATAAATACAATTCTTGTTAGTAGTTTATAAATAAATGCACAATAATACAAAATCACTCTTTCGCTTATTACTTGAAAGAGTCGGGTACTGAAGACTGAAAATTAGGAGACTGACCATGAAATTCATCAATAAACTTATTCGCAACGAAGAAGGCGCAACTGCAATTGAATACGGCCTGATTGCCGCTCTGATCGCTGTTGCTGCTATTGGCGCCATGACTTCGCTTGGTGGACAGCTGCAGAGCACTTTCGGCACTGTTACGAGCACAATGGCTTCTTCTTCTTCTTCGTCCACTTCGGGCGGCAGCACCACTTCGGGCGGCAGCACCACAACGGGCGGCTAATAACCCCCTACAGGTTCTCACATCATGGACGGGGCGGCAGGGTTACCTTGCCGCCCCGTTTTTTGCATGCAGTAATCTACAGCATTGCGGCTAAATGTTAAATCATCTGCGATGCTATAATTTCTTGTTTTCGCTTTTCTTTTGCGAAAAACCGGCGCCCACTTTTTCGCGAAAAGCTTTATCTGTGCTGTTCAGCGCGCCCTGACAACAATCTTGACCTTGTCACCTGCGCGCAGACTGTCACCGCTGCTCATGCCGTTAAGGACACGAAAGCGTGCCTCGCGCGCATCAGCATAAGCCATCTGGCCGGAAAGGCGGCTGACAGTGTCGCCTGGCTTTACAGTAATGATCTCGATTCGCCGCGGCACGATTTTGGCCGCATCGCTTGCTGATACACGCTGCATGGAACTGAACATGGCAGAAAACACCGATGAGCGGCCCGGTTGTGTCAAAGCGGCAAAATGGAACGCCTTGTCCGGTGCAAACTGGTAGCCAATCACGGTTAGATCCACCTGTCCGCTACCGGTGTTGATTCTGGATGACCCAATGGCTGCGGGTAGCCCGTTTATAGTGGTTCGGCGCAGCGAATCGGGTGTCAGCCTTGTTTGCGAATCACCCAGTTGCGCAAAGGCATTGCGGACATAGGTTTCAATATTGCCGGAATATGCTCCGGCGGCGAGCAAGGCTTTTGCGCTTTGCCCGTTAATGGAAACTGCCGAAGCTCCATTGGCAATCGTAAAACCCTGCGGGGCCGTAAAGGCAAAACCCAGTTGGGGGTGGATGAAGCGGCTGCCTTCTACCACACCCTGAGCGGGATCATCGCCATACATCAGGCCGTTAATGCTGGTAATAAACCGGTCCCGGTTCAACACACCGCCAGCAGTGCCAGCCTTTGCATTGGCTTCGCGCACACGGCTGGCCGGGTCGGGGTGGGTCGATGCCCATTCCGGGATACGGCCATCTGTGCGCCCCTGCAATTGCGCATCCAGTGCATTTTGCAGGGCAAGGCTTTGCAATACGGTGGCCATTGCGTGCGGATCATAGCCCGCCTTTTGCAAATACTGGATTCCCAGATCATCGGCCTGGGTTTCCTGCTTGCGTGAAAATTTCAGCGTAAGCATTTGCGAGCCTTGCAATATCCCGTCTGACAAAGTGCTGCCCAGCGCCGAATCGCCCAGCAATACACCGCTCAGAACAGCGCCCAGTGCGCCAAACACGCTGTTACGCTGGGCCGCTGCTTGCCGACGCTGCGAGTGACGCGCGGCGACATGTCCGACCTCATGACCCAGAACTGCGGCAAGCTCGGCTTCATTATTCATCAGGCTGACAAGCTGGCGGGTGGTGTAAACATAGCCGCCAGGAATGGCAAAAGCGTTGTTTACCGGGCTGTTCAGCAAGGTGATGGTAAAATCGTCTTGCGCATGGGCAAGGCCGGACTGCACCGCAATCTTCTGGCCCACTCCACGAACATAATTGGCCTGTGGCCCGGTCATGGCGCCGCCAAACTCTTTCAGCAAATCGGGGTGAAGCTGGGCCCCTTGCGAGGCTTCCTGATTGGTAATGGGGGTAGAGGCACCGGGGATATCCGCCCCGCTGACGCAACTGGCCAGAAAAAGGCAGGTCAGGGTTACGGAGGGGCGGGCGACCATTTTCTTAATATTCATGGGGTATTTATTATCCGATTTTGTTTGCCTGTGCAAAACGCCCCGGCCGATTTTATCACTCTTGTTACTATATTGCATTGCACAATAAGCGGAAAACCTGCTAGGAGAGCTTGCGTCAGTGAAGCGGGCTGACCATATCAGATGTTAAGGGCAGGTCTGGCACAAATGCCGGATTTGCTGTTTCCCACCAGATTAGGGGGCTAAATTGCTTTATCACGCCTATGAAATGCAACGCGCCTGGCTGAGCAGTGCCAGTGCACTGGCTTCGATCAATGCGGAATTGCTGACCAATCCGGTTAACCCGATGGGTTATCTGGGTATTTCGTCCATTGCCGCTTCCGCTTTTGAAGTTTTTGCCCATGCGACTGCGCCGCGCGGCAAGCCTGAATTTGATATTCATACGGTGGAAGTGGATGGACAGTCCCACCCCGTGACCGAAGCGGCTGTCTTGCGCAAGGCCTATGGCGATCTGCTGCGCTTTACCCATACCGGATTGCCCAAGGATGCGCCGAAACTGCTGATTGTCGCTCCGATGAGCGGGCATTACGCAACCCTGCTGCGCGGCACGGTTGAACGTATGCTGGAGCGGTGCGAGGTCTATATCACCGACTGGGCCGACGCCAAAATGGTTGCCCAGCATGAAGGCGTGTTCGATCTGGATGAATATATTGATTATTTGATCGAGTTTCTCGAATTTATTGGCAAGGGCGCGCATATGCTGGCTGTGTGCCAGCCTTCGGTGCCCTCCTTTGCTGCAACTGCGGTAATGGCGGCGGATAACAACCCGTGCCGGCCGGCAACCCTTACCATGATGGGAGGGCCGGTTGATACGCGCCAGTCCCCGACAACAGTGAATGATCTGGCGATGGAACGCCCGATTGAATGGTTCCAGCATAATGTGATTGCCACAGTGCCGATCCAGTACCCCGGTGCAGGCCGCAAGGTATATCCAGGCTTTATGCAGCTTGCCGGTTTCATGAGCATGAATCTCGGTAGCCATGTGCTGAGCCATTATGAAATGTTCAAGCATCTGACCGTTGGCGATGATGAAAGCGCAAAGGCGACCAAGGATTTCTATGATGAATACCGTTCTGTCTGTGACATGACGGCAGAATTCTATCTCCAGACGGTGCAGGAAGTTTTCCAGAAGCACTCTATCCCCAACGGAACCTTTGTCCATCGCGGCAAGGTGGTGGATCTGGGCGCGATTACCGACACGGCCATTCTGGCAGTGGAAGGAGAGCGCGATGATATTTCCGGCCTTGGGCAAACCAAAGCGGCCCTGAAGCTGACTCCCGGCCTGCCGGACTCAAAGAAAAAATACCTGATGGCCAAATCGGTCGGCCATTACGGTATTTTCAACGGCAGCAAATGGCGTAACAAGATTGCTCCGGTCGTCGAGGAATTCATGGAAGCGCATAAAATCTCCACGCGGGCGCGCAAGGCGGCCTGACGTAAGGGGCCTGACGGGATAAATTATCCGGTCTGGTCGGGTTTTTCGCGCGCAAACAGGCGTTTTATCAGTTTGCGCGCGATCAATGCCATGGTGATAATAATCACCAGCAGGATACAGGCGACTATTCCGGCAAGCGCCGGATAGGTGTAAATCACCCATAACAGGCCGAAAGAGGCGACATCTTCTCCGGTAGATACGGCAATATTGCTCATTGGCTCTGGACTGGTGTTGACCAGCGCGCGTGCGCCTGCCTTGCTGCTATGGGCAAGCAGGGCACCGCCTCCGCCCAGAATAAAGGCGGCAATCTGTGCCACCGGGTCAGACGGATCGACTATGGCCAGAGACAGCAAGGCGCCGCCAATGGGCCGGAAAAATGTGTTGACCGTATCCCATAACGAATCAACCCACGGCACCTTGTCAGCCAGAAATTCACAACTCGCGGCAAAGCCCGCCAGGCCGATCACCCGGTAATCTGCCAGCACTTGCAGGCTTTGCAGATGATCAGGCAAGGGAAGGGCACCCAGACGCATCGCCAGTCCGGTGGCAAAAATGCACAGATAAAGCCGCCATCCGGCCAGCAGGCTTACGCTTGCGGCGATGCCCAGTATTTCGACTGCGCTCATTTCCCTGTCATTTCATCATGCCCCATGCTGCTGTCAGACGAAAAACAGCGTTACCCACTCACACACCAGAGCAGGCTTTGGCTCATTCTCTATCTCGACCTCGACGCCGAGGGTCTGCTGCCACTGTCCCGGTTTTTTCTCGACCAGATCCAGAAGGGTCCAGTGCGAACGAATCCGCTTGCCTGACCTGACAGGAGAGACAAAACGCAGTGAATTAAAGCCGTAGTTCACGCCCATTTGCACATTGTCTGCTCTGGGCATATCGGAGTTTTCCAGCAACCAGGCCAGCGATGATACAGTCAGAAAACCGTGGGCGACTGTTCCGCCAAAGGGTGAAGAAGCGGCGGCTTCGGGATCAACATGGATAAACTGGTGATCCCCGGTGGCATCAGCGAACTGGTTGATCCGGTCCTGCCCGATTTCAAGCCATTCGGATTGACCCAGCACTTTGCCAGTATAGTCTGCCAGTTCCTGCGGTGTCACTTGCGATCCCCCAAACACTTGTGAGCAAGGATTGTGAGCAAAGATGATAAGGCGAGGAACATGGCGCAAATCTGCGCTTATGGCAAATGTCTGGCCCTGATAAAGAGCAGCCTGATAAAGAACAGGGTGTGTTCAATCCTGAGTCACCCTGCTCTGGCAGAGGGGGGCCCTGCCGGGTCATCTGCATGTTTATGCCCGACAATAATGCGCCGGGGTGCGCCAAGGCGCCGGGAGTAACTCCACAGCCCGATTTGCAGCCCTACCAGCATCAGCACAAAGGGCTGATAGGCGATTCCCTGGAAGAGCGACCCGACAAGATAGATGATCTGCGCCACTTGCAGGCCTGATGCCAGCGGTGCAATCCACATTGTGCGCGGATCATCCCGCTTGCGCCACTGTCGGCGAACCACCTCCATCTGCCAGACCCCCAGCAGATGAATCCACAACCACAGGGCCAGCCCTGGCCAGCCTTGTTCGCCCAGCATTTCGAATATGGCCGAGTGGTAGGCACGGCCTTCATCCGTCACATCCTGATATTCAATGGCGGTGGTGTTTCCGTCCTGTTCGGACACAGGCATTTTATAGGTGAACTTGTTGCTGCGATAGGCATCAAACCCGCCGCCCATGGGGTTTTGCTTTACATAGTCCAGAGTCCATTGCCACACAGCAACACGCGTGGAAGCACTTTGATCGCCCGAATGGGTTTCGATCGTGGACATCCGTTCATAATAACTTTGCGGCAGGAAAGGCAGGGCCATGATCACCAGTGCGGCTCCGCCCCCGATAAAGAGCAGGCGGCGTTTGGTATCGCGCAGCATCAGCAATGCCAGCACCCCGATACAGATCAGGCCGGTGCGGGCCTCTGTTCCTATCGGGATCAGCAGGCAGGAAAAGACCATGGCTCCGCCAAACAGTCTGACACGCCAGTCTGGCGGAAAAATTGTGCCATATTTCATCAGCCACAGAATCAGGGGAATAATGGCTATGGCGACAGTTGCCAGTGTCGAACTTTCATATATGCCGCTATTGTCGTTCACAAACAGATAGAGCGAGCCATATCCGCCGCCGCCCAGCACGGTCTTGATCCCGGCATTGATAATAATTGCCCCTGCGGTCAGAACCATGACCAGAAGCGCAGCTTCGATCCGGAGGCGGGTGCGCAATGTCAGGGGCAAAAATATCGCGAAAACAAGCGCCTTCCAGACCCATGACCATTTTCCCTGTGCCTCCACAGGAAAATCGGCATTCATGGTGGTCCAGCCACAATAGAGCAGCAGGGCCAGCAACAGTCCCTGACGAAAAGTGAAGCGGCTCCCCGCTTTGGAATCGGTAAACAGCCACCCGGCAAAGGCGGCGCAAAAGGCGATCAGCGAAACAGGGACGGCCGCCGTAAGCGCCCAGCCGATTTTCTGTGGTGAGAGTATGTCGATATAGAGATAGGCCAGAACCCAGATATAAGGGCGCCGCAATCCGAGGACCAGAAATACCCCGATAAAACAGAGAAGGGCCAGATCCAGCATGGATCAGCTACCTGCCTCATCGGTATTATGCCTGTCCGTTCCGCTGTTACCGGAAAGATGATTCTGCCGCTGGCGAGGGTGATCCCCCGTGCTCATATCCCCTGTATCCGTCAGGGGGGCGCTCTCATCGGTTTCTTCATCCAGATCATCGCGCGTCAACAGACGATACAAGGCTATCAGGATCAGCCCGTGCGTAAGTGCAAGAGAAAAATAATCGATCACCGGTATGTGGTCCTGACGAGCATATCCTTATTGTTACCATGGCCTATCACCATGGAGTTGACGCGACGTTAAACTTGTTTTGCCATAGGTCTGCTCCATGACAAAAGTTTTGCATGTTCTTGATCATTCGCTGCCGCTGCATAGTGGATATACTTTTCGCACACGCGCGATCCTGAAGGCGCAGCAGGCTGTGGGGCTGGATGTCCGGGGCATTACCGGCCTGCGGCATCAGTCCGGCAGTTCTGAAGTTGAAAAAGCCGACGGCCTGACCTTCTATCGCACGCAGGGCGATGTGTCCGGCCCGTCAGGGATGCGGGAGTGGCGCGAGATCAGCCGCTTTGCTGACAATATCGACCGGGTGATAAAGGAGTGGAAGCCGGATATTCTCCATGCTCATTCTCCGGCGCTGTGCGGCCATGCGGCCTTGCGCGCCGCGCGCCGCCACGGATTGCCTCTGGTTTACGAGATTCGCGCCTTCTGGGAAGATGCTGCCGTCGGGAACGGGACAGGACGGGAAGGGTCGCTCAAATACAAAATGACCCGTATGCTGGAAAACCGGGTCATCAGTGCAGCAGATGCGGTGTTTACGATCTGTCACGGATTGCGTGATGATCTGATTGCGCGCGGATTTGGAGCAGGAAAAATCGGTGTGTCTCCCAACGGGGTTGATATGACACTGTTTGGCACGCCCCCCGTGCGCGATCAGGCTCTGGCGGCGAAACTGGGCCTCACACATGGCCCGGTTATCGGATTTATCGGCAGTTTCTATGACTATGAAGGACTGGATGACCTGATTGCCGCCATGCCCCGCTTGCTGGAGCAGCAGCCGGATGCACAATTATTGCTGGTAGGGGGCGGACCCATGGATGGCCGTCTGCGCGCACAGGCAGCTGAATCCAGTGCGCAAAGTGTCATTCACTTTACCGGCCGGGTGCCGCATTCCAGTGTGGAATCCTGCTATTCGCTGATTGATATCCTTGCCTATCCTCGCAAGTCGAGCCGGCTGACCGATCTGGTTACTCCGCTGAAACCGCTGGAGGCAATGGCGCAAGGGAGACTGGTTGCCGCATCGGATGTCGGTGGTCACCGGGAATTGATTCAGGATGGAAAAACCGGGGTTCTGTTCCCTGCGGATGACCCGGAAGCCCTTGCCGACATATTGGCATCCCTGTGCCGGCAGCCTGATATGTGGAGCGGGATTTGCGCAACAGCGCGCGATCACGTTGCCCGCAACCATGACTGGGCCTGCAATGTGGACCGTTATCAAGTCGTTTACCAAACCCTGATAGGTCCGGGAAATGACAAGACCTTGCCGGAAGCCGCGTAACCGGCGCTTACGGCAGGGCAAGAGCAACAGGGAAAGACTTCGTGGAAATCAGATCCAGGATGAACAAGGCCAGATCAACTGCCAGATCCCGCAAGGTGCCGGTTAGCGCGCATCCTGCATTTCCGGCGATTGTCGCATTGTGGTTTGCCTCCTTACTGGGTCTGGGCAGCCTGATGTTGTCCAGCGCACTGGTTGACGGGCTGGTTTCAGCAATTGGCATCGGGGCGATTATTTCGCCGCTGTCACCTCCTGTCAGTGTGGCTGGCCGTATCCTGATTGCCCTGATTGCAGGTGCCATGGGGGCGGGAATCGGCGTAGTGGTCGCCCGCAAGGTGGTTGAGGCCAGCTCCGATGAGGATTCATCCCACCCTGGCGCTTCTTCTTTTTCAGGCCAGAAGGCTGAAAAACGTCCGATCTTCGCCCGCGAAGAACTTGGCTCGGACAGTTTTGATGCTCCGGTCGAGGATGAATATACAGCGCAGCCGCATCCGGGACGACGCAGGGCCCTGTCCGTTACGAATGAAAGTGGCCGCAGCGAATATTTTGATGCCGTTCCATTGCCGGGAAGCGGAGCTTTTGACACATCCGAAGCCGAAGCGTCTGGTCTGAATCATTTTGACTATCCTGACGAGCCGGAGAAGCAGGATATTTCTGTGCTTCGTAACAATAATGGCGATGATGGCGCGCAAACCCTCGATGTGCTGGATGTCGAGACGCTTGAGCTGGAAAGTCTAGATCCGGAGATTCTTGAGCCGCAGAGTTTTGGGCCGGAGAGTTTTGGGCAAGCCAGTGCATCAGAAGCATTTACGCTGGATGTGCAGGCTGAAGACACGGCCTCCGATTTCGGGACAGAAATGCAATCATTCCGGTCGATGGAGCAGGAGGACAATCAGGGGGTGAAGCCCTTTGCTCCCGATGCTCCTGATGCGCCTGTTTTTGCCCCGTCATTTGCTCCGCCAGTCGCTCCGCCCGTTGCTGATGAGGTTGCTGATAACCGGGTAGTCCTGTCTTCTGATAGCCGGGCCTCTGATAGTTTGCCTGCTGATAGTGGCTCCGTTGATAATGCGCCCTGCGATGTCGTGTCTTCTGACATTGCCAGGCTCATGCGGGGCCTGCGCGATTCGGTGGTGGCACCGGCAGACGAAATTCAGATATTTGACGCTTCCGTTGCAGGTGAAGAGGCTGACCCGGAACCGGATTTTCCTGAAGAGGAGCCGGTTGCCGAAGACGAAGCCTGTATTCAGCCCCGTATGTCGGGTCAGGTGTCGGGCGTGCCTCATGCCCTGTCTGCCCACCAGCCTCAGATTCCCGTGCATATGCAGGAGATGAAGCCGGTTGAAACCCGCCCTCTGTCCGAATTGGGGATCGCCGAACTGGTCGAGAGATTTTCCAATGCTCTTGATCGTCAGAAATCCATGGCACCGGCAAATGAAGAAGAAGTGCCGCGGGATGCCGAAGGTTTTTATCCCGATGTCTCCCCATCATCTGACGATACCGTGGCCCTGCACAGGGCAGAGGAGGACGGCGCAGATCCGCTTTCTTCTGAAACAGAGCAGGATCAGCCAGACTATTTTCCTGCCCCTTCGGGACAAATGGTTGCGCCAGATATGCCAGAACCCGAACAGGATATGACGGATTACGCACCCATTCCGTTTACGCGCGAAGCCTCGCGGAACATCCGGGATGCGGCCAGTATTGAGGCTGGTGGAGACAGTGAAAACGCTGTCTTTGCGCCATCTGCTCCTTCCTTTCCGAAGCCGGATTCACTGCCGATAGCGCTTCGGCCACTGGATATCGAAGATGAGGCGGAAGAAAATGATGCTGCCGAGGATATGGCCAATCTTTCCCTGAATATAGATTCGCGCCCGCGCCTGTTTGGCTCACCTGTTGATCCGGGTGCAAATGGTCTGGACGGGACATTTGATGCGGGAATTGCCCAGGCGGCTGTCATTGGTGAAGCAGCGTCAGCCGTTGAGCCGGAGCAGACCAATGAGCCGGATCAGGAAAATGCTCTGGAAAACGGGCAGGAAAGCGAAAGCGAGGCCGAAGAAGAAGGCTATAGTTCGCTGCTTGATATGAAAAGCCGGCTGAAGCAGGCTGCTGGCAGGGATTTTGTTCGCATCGAGGATGA
>JBKEEC010000153.1:0-7150 GCA_047975785.1 Sphingomonadaceae bacterium
AAAATCCACATGCCGCGCTTCACCCCTGAGGTCAAACGGCTGGGGATGCTGATCCTGCCCGCCACTTTCGGAGCGGGTATCTACCAGATCAGCCAGTTGGTAGACACATTTTTTGCCACCTCCCTGCCGCAAGGCTCGCTCTCGCTGCTGAAATATGCCGACCGGCTGAACCAGATGCCGCTTGGCGTATTTGGCATTGCTCTGGGCACGGCCATCCTGCCCATGCTGGCGCGCCATATCCAGACGGGTGATAGCAGGGAGGCGCAGCGGCTGCAGTCCAATGCGATTGAAATCGCCATGCTGCTTTGCCTGCCTTGCGCGGTGGCACTTTCTATCTGCGCAGAGGCTTTTACGACCGGGATCTTTCAGGGCGGCAAGATGACTCTGGAAGACACGGCACTGATGGGGCAAATAGTGATTGCACTGGTTGCGGGCCTGCCTGCCTATGTGCTGATCAAGGTATTCCAGCCTGCCTTTTTCAGCCGGGAAGACACGCGCACGCCCGTTTTTGTCGCGGCGGGGGCGCTTGTGATCAATATTGCGCTCAATTTCTATGTTGTGCCGCGATATGGCATTGTTGGCCTTGCCGCTGCCACGGCGATTACTGCGAGCCTCAATGTCCTCTCGCTCTATCTGATCCTGCAATTCAGAGGATGGTTTCACCTTACCGGAAGGCTGGCAGGCAAGGTTGCGCGGCAGTGTATTGCCACCCTGTTGATGGGGGGTGTGCTTTATTATCTGACGCCTGCCCTTCAACCATACTGGACAGGCAATGCATTTGATCGCATCTGGTCGCTGGCGGCACTGGTCATTATCGGGGCGGCTGTGTTTTTTACGGCTGCCTTTGTGCTGGGAGTTCTCGACAGGGACATACTTGGCCAGCTAACGCGCCGAAAAGGCAAGTCCGCAGCCGGGCCAGCAGCACCTACTGAATAGAGTATCACCTACAGAAATAGAATAGAGCAGGTTTGTCATGCGTATTGTTTCGGGCATTCAACCCACCGGCAATCTTCATCTCGGAAATTATCTGGGGGCGATCCGTAACTGGGTGGCGATGCAGGATGCGATGGAGGCAGATAGCCAGTGTTTTTTCTTTCTGGCTGACCTGCACGCCATTTCCATGCCGCATGATCCGAAAGAGTTGCATCGGGGCACGCTGGAAATGGCAGCCGCGCTGGTCGCCTGCGGGGTTGATCCGGCACGATCTGTCCTGTTCAATCAGGCGCAGGTTCCCGCCCATGCCGAGTTGCAATGGTTGCTGAATGGCACGGCGCGCATGGGCTGGCTGAACCGGATGACCCAGTTCAAGGACAAGAGCGGCAAGAATCGTGAAGGCGCCAGTGCGGCCCTGTTCACCTATCCGGTGCTGCAGGCCGCCGATGTGCTGCTCTATCAGGCTACCCATGTTCCGGTGGGTGATGACCAGAAACAGCATCTGGAACTGTGCCGTGATATTGCACAAAAATTCAATAATGATTTTTGCCCCGATGATGCGCCGGTTTTCACCTTGCCTGATCCGATTATTCCGCCTGATGCAGCCCGTATCATGAGCCTGCGGGACGGATCAGCCAAGATGAGCAAATCTGACCCGTCCGATATGAGCCGGATCAATCTGACCGACACATCGGATGAAATTGTCAAAAAGATAAAGAAGGCAAAGACCGATCCGGAGCCACTGCCCGGTGAGATGGCCGGTCTTGCTGATCGGCCCGAAGCCCTGAATCTGGTAGCCATTTACGCAGCCATTGCCGGTCAGACACCACAGGATGTTCTTGCCACCTATGGCGGTCAGGGCTTTGGTGTTTTCAAACCGGCTCTGGCAGAGGTGCTGGCAGAAAGTCTGGCTCCCATTACCGCGCGATTTAATGAATTGCGTGCTGATCGCGAATCACTGGATGCCATTCTTGCACGCGGGGCAGCCCATGCGCGCGAACAGGCGCGTAGCACGCTGGATGCCACATACAGGGCATTGGGGCTGGTGCGCGGCAGGGAGTAACCCTTTCAGAACTGTATCATATTGGTCCGCTGCGCAGTCTGTCGTAAACGGGGCACATTCAATCCCTGTTCAGCCATGGGAAATTAGGACATAATGCCATGGTCGGGGCCTCCATCCAGGGCTTCCTGTCAAAACGGGGCTTCGCACAGAATGGAGAATAATCATGGCCCGTATCCAACGGTCGTGGGGGCGCACCCTTAAACTTGCTGCAGTTCCGGTATTGCTGGCAGGGCTTGCAGCCTGTGCCACCCCCTTCAAGGCAGATGTATCGCGTTTCCAGACACAGCTTCCTGCCCCGCAAGGGCAAAGTTTTGCTATTGTTGCCGATGATCCGGCACTGGCTGGCGGGCTGGAGTTCAGCCAGTATGCTGCTCTGGTGAGTGAGCAGATGAGGCAGCTTGGCTATACGCCTGCCGCATCACCGGAAAGCGCCACATTGCTGGTGCGGTTTGATTACGGCGTGGATGACGGGCGCGAAAAAGTCCGCAGCACCGGCTTTTCTGATCCCTATTGGGGCTCATGGTATGGTTACAGCCCTTATTATTACCGTAGCCGGATCGGTTATTATGGCCGGGGTGGCTATTACGGGCGCCCCTGGGGCTATGGTTTTTATGATCCGTGGTTTGACAATGATGTTTATAGCTACACGGTCTATACCAGCGGTGTTGATGTAAAGATTGATCGCGCAGCAGATGGTCAGCGCCTGTTTGAAGGCAAGGCTGAAGCGGTTTCCACTTCTAACCGCCTGCCTTATCTTGTTCCCAATCTGGTAGAGGCCATGTTCACTGATTTTCCAGGAAATTCAGGGGAAACCGTGCGAATTTCGATCGCACCGGAAAAGAAAACGGTCAAACGGGTCGATTGATCCGGCTCCGGACCAAAAGCCGGGCAAAAGAACAACAGCACATGGAAGGGCGCGGGATGTATCGATCAACCCGCGCCTTTTTTGTTGTTACCGGAATGACATAAAACTGGCTGAAACCATATGTAATTGCCGCATTGCGGCATGAATTGGTTTGACATGGGCGCAGACATGCCCAATCGACCAGATCATGGACCCTATACTGACAGCCATCATTCTCGGCATTGTTGAAGGACTCACAGAGTTTATTCCGGTTTCTTCTACCGGACATCTGATTATGGCGACCGAGCTTCTCGGCGCGAAACCGTCCGAATGGGCCATGTTCAATGTGGTGATCCAGCTTGGCGCTATTCTGGCCGTAGTGGTGCAATACTGGTCTACATTCTGGAAAGCGGGAATGGGTGTTCTGAAGCTGGAGCCTGAGGGGCTACGCTTTGCGCGCAATATCCTGCTGGCCTTTATTCCGTCAGCCGTGCTCGGCCTGGCCCTGAAAGATTATATCGACATCATGCTGGGCAGCCCGTCTATCGTTGCATGGGCGTTGATTGCGGGCGGAATTGCCATTCTGGGAATTGAAAAGGTGGCAAAGCCGGGAGACAATGTTTCGGTGGCAGATCTTCCTGTCAGGCAGGTGATCGGGGTTGGGTTTGCGCAGTGTCTAGCCATGATACCCGGTGTCAGCCGCTCAGGCGCCACGATTATGGGTGCGCTGGCCATGGGAATGGGACGCAAGACGGCGGCAGAATTCTCTTTCTTCCTCGCCGTTCCAACCATGATTGGCGCCAGCACGCTGGAGATGGTGGATAATCACGAGGCGCTGACCAGTGGATCAACATTGGTCGGGTGGCCGGAAATTGCCGTGGGCTTTGGCGTCAGCTTTATTGTCGCGCTGGTCGTGATTCGCGCCTTTGTCGCCTATGTCAGCCGACATGGCTTTGCCCCCTTCGCATGGTACCGGATCGTGGCGGGTGCCCTGGCGCTGGCGTGGCTGGGTGGCTGGCTCTAGAATGGGGTGACATATGGCAGAATCGAATCCCGCTCTTTATACTTTTGTTATCGTGTGATTTTTTTTGACAAAAACAGGTGCCCGATCTTTGTCATCACACTTTAAGACCAAACTGCAATGATGCTGACGTATCAGCAGTTTGAGACGTTTTGAAACATTCAGACGCCGCGCGGAAAAGCCTTATCCTTATATAGATTGCCGCTACTGACCATAGGCCCGTAAAAATACCTCTACAGCGGCTTCTGACGCTTCTTCCAACGTCATCTGCGGCGGTGCGCCATAGAGCATGGGCTCAAATATTCCGGCATCCAGCAAGGCCTTGAAATGCATGGCTATCAGTTTTGGATTCCCTTCGCGAATATAACCCTGTTGTTGCAGCTCGCGGATATTGTCTGCCCCTTCTGTCCATGCGTTTTCCGGGCCGATCTTGTAAAGTTGCGGTCCTAATGGCGAATGTGCTCCCGCTGCCGCTCCGGTGCGCACGATTGCCATCACATTAGCGGAAGACATAATGCGCAGATAGGCGAGGCCAAAAGTGTAAAGGGTGGCGTGGATATCGCCGTCTCCTTTGAGCATAAGGCCCATTACACCCTCAGCCTGCTTCTGGACGGCATCGACCATGGCGGTAGCGAACAATTCCTCTTTTGAAGAAAAATAGCTGTAAAGGGTCGCCTTTGAGCCGCCCAGTCGGGAGGAAATCATCGCCATGCTGGCGCGCTCATATCCAACTTCACGGAACAGATCAGTGGCGATATCCAGTATTGCCTGACGTTTGGATTGTGTCTTGACTCGCATCTCTCACTCTTTCTTTTCTGTACTCACCTGTACACTTATTGGTTGACAAGGCAAGTGACGGACGTCATTGAACCGTACTGTACAGTTTATAGGGGAAGTGTGTGCGTATCGTTCCATTGCACCGGAAGAGTGCAACGATTATTCGTTGCTGCCTGTTCCTGCCTCTTGCCGCCATGGCGGCCGGATGCGCCACGCTGCCAGAGAAATCGGCATTGCAGGAGCCTGCGCCGGTTGAAAGTCTGGCAAGCACGCAAAGCCTTGCCGCGCCATCGGGTGAATGGCCCTCAGATCGCTGGTGGGAAACTTATGGCGACCGGCAATTATCGGCCCTGATTGACGAAGGGCTGGCGGGTGCAACCGATCTGCGTATCGCACAGGCCCGGTTTGACCGGGCTCAGGCCATTGCGGGTCAGGCCCGTGCGCCGCTTTTGCCTTCCCTGTCCGCCTCGGCAGAAGCGGGTGCAACCCAGCAAAGCGACAATTATCTGATCCCCCCCGGTTTTGGCCCGCGAGGCTGGCCGGAATATGGCCAGATTGGCGTGACGCTGAATTGGCAGCTTGATTTCTGGGGGCGTAACAGGGCAGCCCTTGCCGCCGCCCGCTCCGATGCGGCTGCTGCCGGTGCAGAAGCCGCCGCTGCAAGGCTGCAAATTGCTGCCGGCATAGCAGGGGCCTATGCCGATCTTGGCGATATTTATGCCCAGCGTGATGCAGTGGACGAGGCGATCAAGGTGCGGGAACAAACTCTCGGCCTGATGCGCGAACGGGAAAAGCAGGGGCTGGAAAACAGGGGCGCGGTCAATCGTGCAATGTCGGCCCTCGCTGCTGCGCGGCAGGAGCGCGCCGCGATGGATGAAGCCGTCATGCTGGCCGGCAATGGCATTGCCGCCCTTCTGGGTGCCGGGCCGGATCGTGGGCTGGGTATTGCCCGGCCACAGACGGATAGTATCAGAGGGGCCGGATTGCCCGATAACCTCCCGGCTGAACTGATTGGCCGCCGTCCGGATATTGTGGCGGCGCGTTGGCGGGTGGAGGCCAGCCAGAGCCGGATTGGTCAGGCCAAAGCCGCATTTTACCCCAATATCAATCTTGCCGGACTCATTGGTCTGCAAGCCCTTGGTCTGGATAATGTTTTCCGTTCAGGGTCCGATTTTGGCAATATTGCGCCTGCTATCTCGCTGCCGATTTTTGATGGCGGGCGTTTGCGCGGGCAATATCGCGAGGCAGAGGCCGGGTATTCAGCAGCAGTTGCGCAATATGATGGTGTTCTGGTGCAGGCGCTGCGCGAGGTTGCCGATGCCACCGCCAGCCAACGGGCATTGGTTAACAGGCTGGAAAATGCACGACAGTCCGCAGATTCTGCACAGGCTGCATGGACCATTGCACAAAACCGCTATCGCGGCGGGCTGGGCACTTATCTGGATGTGCTCGCTGCCGAAGATGCGATGATTTCTTCGCGCAGGATTGTGGCCTCGCTGGAAGCCCGCGCCTTCACACTTGATGTTGCCCTGACAAAAGCACTCGGCGGCGGTTTTCGCTCTCAAGGATAGATCGACATGGATAAAGCTACCACAATTTCCGGATATGGCGACGATACCGACACGGATATCAATATCGATGCCGCACCCGCTGCCGCTGACAGGGCCGATAATGGCGTCATTGAGGAAACACCGGAAGAGGCAGCAATTCGCAAAGGCAGGCGAAAAAAGCTGTTTGTCTGGCTGGCTGTTGTCGTGCTGGTACTGGGCGGGCTGTATCTTGCCTATGACTGGATGTTTGCTTCGCGTCAGGTCGAGACAGATAACGCCTATGTCGGGGCGGATGTCGCGCAAGTAACGCCGCTGGTCGGCGGGCCAGTGCTTGAAGTGCTGGTGGATGATACCAGACATGTCCGGCGGGGCGATATTCTGATCAGGCTGGATGATACTGATGCCCGCATCGCTCTGGCGCAGGCCGAAGCAAATCTTGCCCAGACAGAGCGGCGTGTGCGCGGCCTGATCGCTACCGATAGTGGCCTTGGTGCACAAATAGCCTCACGCGCGGCGGATGAAGAAGCGGCAAAAGCCAATCTGGCAGCTGCGCGCAGCGAGCTTCAGAAAAGCCGGATAGATTATGACCGGCGCAGCGCCCTTGCCGCCAGTGGGTCTGTTTCCGGTGAGGAGCTGACGACTGCGCGCAATGCCCGTAATGCGGCCGAAGCCAATGTTGCGGCAGCGCAGGCCATGCTCGCCCAGGCGAGGGCCAACAGGTCCAGCGCCATTGGCACGCGAGATGCCAATCGTGCGCTGATTTCCGGTTCCGGTGTTGCCGATAATCCTGAAGTTGTTGCTGCGCGCGCTGCTCTGGAACAGGCGCAGGTCAATCTCGAACGCACCGAAATCCGTGCACCGATTGATGGCGTAATCTCAAAACGGCAGGTTCAGGTTGGACAGCGGGTGCAGGCAGGGCAGGCCCTGATGGCCGTGGTGCCGGTGCAGGCTGCCTATGTGGA
>JBKEEC010000154.1:0-5947 GCA_047975785.1 Sphingomonadaceae bacterium
CGTTATGCCCGTGAAAACAGCGGGCATTGGGAAACATGCCCTTGTTGCGCAGAATATCAATAAAGACCCGATATCGCCCTTCGGTATGAAGCCGGTCAATCGCCTGATCGAATATTTGATCGTAATTCACGCGCCAATCCACATTTCGCCATTCCCGATGGCTGTTACACGGGTGGATTTAGGCGCGATTGCGGTATTTTACCACAATGATCTTTGCGAATGACTCGCAGTTTGGGTGGTTGCAAATTGGAGCATCTTATAGTGTCTCGATTTGTGTAATCCCGTAGCGTGTCAGGGCGGCGCGCAGGCTTTCGATCTGGCTGACGGGGCCTGTAGTCAGGGCAAGGTCGGGCTGATTGCGCACAAAATGCTGCCCCTGGGTTAAATGCTGGATACGGCGGGCAATTCCACCGGCGCCATCCACAAAGGTGACTTCGGGGCCAAATGCCGCTGTCAGCTCCTCTTCCAGCAAGGGGAAATGTGTGCAGGCCAGAACGACTGTATCTATTTCATTGCCGCGTGGCTGACTGCGCAGCAAATGCACGGCATCACGGATCGCATCCTGATCGACCGGCTGATTGCGCAGCTTTGCTTCGGCGGCCCGGACAAGGCCCGGGGCGGCCTGTCGGAGCAAAATCTTGTCCGAGGCAAATGTCTGCTCCAGATTATCGACATAGCGTTGGCGGATAGTGGCCTCTGTCCCCAGCAAACCGATAACCCCTGTGCGTGTCTGTGCTGCTGCAGGTTTGATGGCCGGCACGGTTCCGACAATCGGGATATGCAGAACATCGCGCACCATGCCGAGCGCAATAGTGGAGGCGGTGTTGCAGGCAATGCAGGCGAGACGGGGGCGGTATCGTTCGCTCAGCCGACCCAGCAGGCCCGCGACACGCGCAGCAATCTGGGCCTCATCCTTATTGCCATAGGGCAGGCCAGCCAGATCGGCAGCATAGATTATGGGCGCGTCGGGAAGCTCTTGCCTCACACGGGCGAGAACGGACAGACCGCCAACGCCGGAATCGAACAACAATATCGGAGCAGTTGGATCAGCCTTGTCGGGCACCGGAAATCTTTTCCCTGAATGATTGGGGTCTGTTTGGGTTTCTTCTGCTCCTCTTCTTATTTTCTCGCTGTCCGATTGCAAGACATGCTCAATTCCGGTTACAGGATAATGCAGGCTGCATTCGGGTTTTGAAGGGACAAAAATGGCTGAATTTGCGTCAGAAAGCCTGTTGGCGCTGTTGATGGGCTATTTAATTGGCTCGGTGCCTTTTGGCCTGATCCTGACGCGATTGGCCGGCCTTGGCGATGTGCGCAAAATCGGTTCCGGCAATATTGGTGCCACCAATGTCCTGCGCACCGGCAATAAAGGTCTTGCTGCCATTACATTGCTGCTGGACATGGCCAAGGGCTATCTTGCGGTTGCACTGGCCTGGCACCTGTTTGCTCAACCTGCCGGTCTTCCATCCGGCTATTTCGGGCCGGTTCCTCTGGCTGCCATCGGGGCGGTATCGGGTCATTGTTTTCCCATTTGGCTGAAGTTCAAAGGTGGCAAGGGCGTGGCGACCAATGCAGGCGTCTGTTTTGGCCTCGCATGGCCTGTAGGGCTGATTTATGCCCTGGTCTGGCTAGGGGTTCTGGCAATAGGCCGGATCAGCTCGCTGGCCGGGATGAGCGCGGTTTGCGCGGCTGCTCTGGGGTCTGCCCTTCTGGGCTATTTTGCTTTTACCCCGGCACTGGTGCTGATTGCCCTGCTGGTGCTCTGGCTGCATCGGGACAATATCCGCCGCCTTGCAAACGGAACAGAACCGAAAGTCGGCAAGACATCATGAATGACCTGTCTCTGGACCGGAAAGGCCAGGCTGAACTCACACAGGAAGAGGCTTTTGCCCGCATCCGTCTGCTGCGCACCCCCAATGTCGGGCCGGTTTCCTATCGACAGCTTCTTTATCGCTATGGTGATGCCGTTACTGCGCTGGAAGCCTTGCCGGATATGGCGTTTCGTGGCGGGCGGATTCCCAAACCCGTATCCAGAGAGCAGGTCGAGCGGGAAATAGCGGCTGTTCGCAGGGCAAAAGCACGTTATCTGTTCCATGATTCGCAGGGTTACCCGGTTTTGCTGGCCCAGCAGGACAGTGCGCCGCCCATTCTTACATGGCGCGGAGACATTACCCTTGCAGCCAGACCATGTATTGCCATTGTCGGAGCGCGCAATGCCTCTGCTGCGGCGATCACGCTTGCCGGACGTTTTGCGGCAGGGCTTCGGGAATTGGGTTTTGTTATCGTATCGGGCCTTGCGCGCGGGATTGACGGAGCTGCGCATCTGGCTGCCCTTCCGGAAACCATTGGCGTTATCGCCAGCGGAATTGATATTTCTTACCCTCCGCAACATGCAGATTTGCAAGAGAAGATTGCGCAAGAAGGTCTGCTGCTTGCAGAGCAGCCGCCGGGGACCGAGCCACGCGGACGACATTTTCCGGGACGCAACCGGATTATTGCCGGGATTGCTGGCGGAACACTGGTGGTTGAGGCAGCACCAAAGTCAGGTTCACTCATCACCGCCCGTCTGGCTGCAGAAGCGGGCAGGGAGGTGATGGCAATTCCAGGCAACCCGCTGGATGCGCGCGCGCAAGGGTGCAATCTGTTGATACGCGATGGCGCGGTTCTGGTGCAGTCGGTTGAAGATGTGGCCGAGCTGCTCCATGATTTTTCAGGCCAGCCGCGATCGACATTTCGTGAGCCGGTGGAAGATTTATACACTTGCGGTATAGATATGGAGGAAACTCCGGCAGACATTGCGGGGCTGTTATCCAATGCTCCGGTGGAAATTGATGCACTGATCCGGCAAACAGGCGAGAATCCCGGCGCTGTGCATCTTGCCTTGCTGGAAATGGAGCTATCGGGCCTGCTTGAGCGTCATGCAGGTGGACGGGTCAGCCTCAGACTGTAGAGGTAGATACAAGGATATTACGGGCCTGGGAACAGACCCGAAGGCTGCGAGTTCGGCCAGAAACATGAAGCCAGAAACGTGAAGGATGATATTTTGGAAGACCGGAAACTGACATTTGGCCAGATTATGAACGGCACGATAGAAATGGCGCGAGACAATTTCCGTCTGTTTGCCATTTATACCGTCGTGTTGTCGGTTATCGGGGCGGCCAGCGAATGGTCTGCGGAAATGATACCCGGTATGGGTGGCATGGATGATTATATGGTCATTTTTGGCGCCGGGGCAGGTTTTGGCGGTATCCTCTATCTGATTGCGATGGTCATTGGTCAGTATGTCTTGTGGGACCGTATTCTTGCCGGGAGCGGACTTGGGCCGACAATGGCACATAATCGGTATTTCGGCTTTCTCGGACAAGGTATCCTGATTGCCATCGGCACCATATTAGGCCTTATGTTGCTGGTGGTGCCGGGGCTGATTTTTATGGCGCGCTGGGCGATGGCTCCGGCATTGCTGGTGGGCTATAATCAGGGCGCGACCGAGGCCATGGGGAATAGCTGGGAGGCGACAAAGGGAAATACCACGCCGGTTGTTCTGGGGATTGTTGTTGGCACTTTAGCCATAGTTGCCTTGACCGGGATAATCGAAGCAATAGGCCTGGTCACCACTTCCCTGACTCCGCTGACCCTTTTTCTGGGGGAAGTTGTCAGCCAGACCGGAAGCGTGTTGATGATTGCACTTGGCCTCTATCTTCATGAGCAGTTCTTTGGCAGTGCAGCCCAACTGGTCGATGTGTTTGAATAGGTCGCGGCCATGTGCTCAATGAGTCCTGACCCTAAATTTACAGCAGATGCTTGACGAAGGGCGTCTCTAACCCCCACCTTTGCGCATATGTGCACGTGTAAGGACAAAATTATCCAGCCATGCAGCTAGTGATTGTTGAATCGCCCGCAAAAGCGAAAACCATCGAGAAATATCTCGGCAAGGACTTCAAGGTTCTGGCATCCTACGGCCATGTTCGCGACTTGCCGCCCAAGGATGGCAGTGTCCGTCCCGATGAGGATTTCGCGATGGACTGGGAAACCTACCGGGACAAGACTTCGCGGGTGAAGGAAATCGCCGATAATGCCAAAAAGGCGGACCGGCTGATTCTTGCGACTGACCCTGACCGGGAAGGAGAGGCGATTAGCTGGCATGTCCAGCAATTGCTGGAAAAGCGCAAGGCTCTGCCCAAAGAGGTCGAGCGGGTGACATTCAACGCCATTACAAAGCCTGCGGTGACGGAGGCGATGGCCCATCCGCGTGCACTCGATCAGGATCTGATTGATGCCTATCTTGCCCGCAGGGCGCTGGATTATCTGTTCGGCTTTACTCTTAGCCCGGTTCTGTGGCGCAAGCTTCCCGGTGCCAAAAGCGCAGGCAGGGTGCAATCGGTAGCCTTGCGTCTGATTGTTGACAGGGAGCGGGAGATCGAGGCTTTCAAGCCTCAGGAATACTGGTCTGTTATTGCCAAAATGGCCCATGACGGGTCTGAATTTGATGCACGACTGGTTAAATTTTCCGGTGAGAAACTCGACAAGCTGTCTCTGGGCGATGAAGGCACTGCACTGGCAGCCAAAGCGGCTGTAGAAGCAGGACTGTTCACGGTCGATCAGGTCGAGACGAAGCCGCTTCGTCGCAATCCGGCACCACCGTTCACGACCTCTACCCTGCAGCAGGAGGCAGCGCGAAAGCTGGGTTATTCCGCCAGCCACACTATGCGTCTGGCCCAGTCTTTATATGAGGCAGGCGCCATTACCTATATGCGGACCGACGGGGTGCAGATGGACCCTGGCGCAATTTCTGCGGCGCGCAAGGCCATCAGCGAGCGGTTCGATGGACACTATTTGCCCGAAAAACCACGCCATTACAGCACAAAGGCCAAAAATGCGCAGGAAGCGCATGAGGCGATACGGCCAACCGATTTCAGCCGTGATAGTGCAGGACGCGGAGACGAGGCAAAATTATATGGCCTCATTTTCAAGCGTGCCATGGCCAGCCAGATGGCCGCCGCCAATCTTGAGCGGACTACTGTGACGCTGCTGGATGGCACGGGCCAGCATGAGTTGCGGGCCAATGGTCAGGTGGTCAAATTCCCCGGTTTTCTTGCCGTCTATGAAGAAGGGCTGGATAACAGGGATGATGATGGCGAAGAAGGTCTGCTACCCCTGATGCGCAAGGGGGACAGTCCTGCGAAAAAAGCAGTAGAGGCCAACCAGCACTTCACCCAGCCGCCGCCTCGCTTTTCAGAAGCCAGCCTTGTCAAGCGGCTGGAAGAACTGGGCATTGGCCGGCCATCGACCTATGCCTCGACTATCCAGACATTGCGTGACAGATCTTATGTCCGGATGGAAAGAAACCGGTTCTTTGCCGAGGAATCCGGTCGCTTGCTGACCAGCTTTCTTGAACGCTTCTTCCCTGATTATGTCGCTTATGATTTCACCGCCGAGATGGAAGAGCGGCTGGACGATATTTCCGATGGTCGCGAGGAATGGAAACATGCACTTGCTGACTTCTGGCGTGATTTCAAACCCAGAGCGGATGAGGTCATGGAAAAGCAGCCTTCGGAAGTGACCGAGGAGCTGGATCAGTTTCTGTCTGATTATCTATTTCCTCCACGCGAAGATGGCACGGACCCGCGCGCCTGCCCGCAATGCACGGATGGCAAGCTGGCACTGCGCGGTGGGCGATACGGGGCTTTTGTTGCCTGCTCAAACTATCCTGAGTGCAAATATACGCGTCGTTTTGCCCAGCCCGGCGGTGGCGGAGAGGATAGCGCCGATGATGGTGTGATGGGTGTAGACCCTGAAACCGGAGAGGAGATTGAGCGCAAGACCGGGCGTTTCGGCCCCTACATCCAGATGGGTGAGGGAAAGGAGGCGAAACGCGCTTCCATCCCCAAGGATTTGCCTGATTTTGACCTGGAATGGGCCATCAAACTGCTCGGCCTTCCGCGCATTA
>JBKEEC010000155.1:0-7670 GCA_047975785.1 Sphingomonadaceae bacterium
GACTGGCATGACTGCTATCAATTTTGCACTGGGGTCGCGCAGACTAGGGGCAGTGCCGCGCAATCTTGTGACGGTGTCTGTTTCCCTGCCCGAACTGGTCGCTGGAGCCCTGCCCCACTTCCCGCCCTGTCCCGAGAGTGTGGACGGATACCGTATCCTGTCTGCCCCCCAAAGTGCCCTGTCTGTGCTTTGCGCCTCACGCCCGGCTTTTGTGCCGGGTGGTGTACAGCATTATGCCCGTCACTTTATTGATATGCAGGACAGTTTTGCAGATTATATGGGCCGCTTTTCCGGTAAGACCCGCTCAACCTTGCGCCGCAAGATCCGCAAATTTGCCGCTGCCGGAGGTGGATCTCTGGATGTAAGGGAATATCGCAATCCGGAAGAAATAGAAGCATTTCTTGCCCATGCCTGGCCATTGTCGCGTACGACCTATCAGGCGCGTTTGCTGGATGCAGGCCTGCCTGAAGGAGACAATGCCCGTGCAGAAATGATTCAGCGCGCAAGGAATGAGCAGATACGCGCCTATCTGCTGTTTCTCGACGGTAAGGCAGTCGCCTATCTCTGCCTGCCAATTGATGACAGGGTCATCCGCTATGCGTGGCTTGGCTATGACGACAATTATGCGCATCTGTCACCTGGAACCGTCCTTCAGCTTGAGGCGCTGGAGCGACTCTACTCCGAGGAGCGTTATCTCTATTTCGATTTTACCGAAGGAGAAGGGGCGCACAAGGCGCTTTTTGGCACACATAACATGCCCGCCTGTTCCTTTTTTCTGCTGCGGCGCAATCTTGCCAATCGTTTCTTGATGAGCGCACTGGACAGATTTGACGGGGCCGTTGCCTCTACCCGTTCACTGGTCAACAGATCCGGCGCACTGTCCGGGATGCGTAAAATGCTCCGGACATAAAAAATGAGCCGGAAGTTTCCCTCCGGCCCATCATGAACGCTTTGCTGTCAAAGAGCGGTTAAACGCAATCCCGTTTATGCTGACGCAAACGGGCCTGGCCAGAACCGATGAGTGAAACTCATCAGGATCCGGTATTACGCGCCTTCAACCTCGGCAGTATCGATTTTCAGGCCCGGACCCATTGTGCTGGTCAGGGAAACCTTGCGCACATATTTGCCCTTCGCACCGCTGGGCTTGGCCTTGACGACCGCTTCAGTCAGCGCCTTGAAATTGGCCTTCAGAGCATCATCGCTGAAAGACATCTTGCCAATGCCAGAGTGGATAATGCCCATTTTCTCAACCCGGAATTCGACCTGGCCGCCCTTGGCATCCTTCACGGCCTGTTCCACATTGGGGGTAACAGTGCCCAGCTTCGGGTTGGGCATCAGCCCCTTGGGACCAAGCACCTTGCCGAGACGGCCAACCACACCCATCATGTCGGGTGTGGCAATCACACGGTCATAATCCAGATTACCGGCCTGCATGTCTTCCATCAGGTCTTCCGCGCCGACCTTGTCCGCTCCGGCAGCCTGGGCTTTTTCGGCATTGTCACCGCGGGCAAACACGGCAACTTTTACATCCTTGCCCGTGCCAGAAGGAAGCGACACCATGCCGCGCACCATCTGGTCCGCATGACGCGGATCAACGCCAAGATTCATGGCGACTTCTACCGTTTCGTCAAACTTCTTGCTCGCGGTTTCGCGCAGGGTGGCGATGGCATCGTCAAAACCGTAGAATTTTTCAGCATCCAGCTTTTCAGCCCATGCCTTGTGCTTTTTTGTCAGTTTTACCATGGGTTCAGCCCTCCACCACTTCAAGGCCCATTGAGCGAGCGGAGCCTTCGATGATCTTCGTCGCCTGCTCGATATCGTTTGCGTTGAGGTCTTTCATTTTGGCCTCGGCGATTTCGGCAAGCTGCGAACGCTTGACCGTTCCGGCGGAAACCTTGCCCGGTTCTTTCGAACCGGATTTCAGATTGGCGGCCTTCTTGATCAGGAAGCTGGCTGGCGGTGATTTGGTGACAAAGGTAAAGCTTTTGTCTGCATAGACCGTGATGATGGTCGGGATTGGCATATTCTTTTCATAGCTATCCGTCGCAGCATTGAACGCCTTGCAGAATTCCATGATATTCACCCCGCGCTGACCCAGAGCAGGGCCGATCGGCGGTGATGGATTGGCAGTGCCCGCAGGCACTTGCAGCTTGATATAGCCGTCAATTTTCTTGGCCATGATGGCCTCCTTTCACACTGTTGGAACAGGCGCGTTGCCTGTCCTCATGATAAGCGGTCTGACGAAAGTGTAGACTTTCTTCCGCACGGCCCCGATTCCCCGACATCTGCCAGAAGTCTGCAGGGCAGGCGCGCACATAACGTTTCCGCATAAAAATGCAAGCCTGCTCGTATCCCCTGCCCTGTTCATGGAGTAACCCTCATGGCGTAACCCTGTGTTTATTCTCTTGCGCTAGGGCCAGGGCAATATGGCGCAATCCGGAGTGAAGGTAACAATGCAGGCACGCAAACCTGGCTGGGGGCGGTTTACGCTTCAGTTCTTCACGGTCGTCCTTGCCTATGTTGTGGCAGCTGCACCACCCATTCTGATCTGGGGTGAAACCGGCACCGGCCTGCTGGGTTCTGTTGTTTCCAGTGTAAGCGGAGCATTGCTGGTTGTCTGGTTCTGGCTCAGGGCAGATGGAACCGGTATGCGCGCGGTCGACCTGTCTCTGCCTCAAAGCTGGCCACGCGCCCTGCTGATAGCTTCGGGAGCAGCCATTGCTATACTTCTGTGGTTCCAGATTGGCGGCACACTGGTCAGGGCCGCGGGCTTTGCTCCGGTCGATCCGGGCGAGGTAATACAATATGTCACGCAAAGTCCTGCCAGCCTCGTCCTGTGGGTTGTTCTGGTGGCATGGTTTGCAGCCGGTTTTGGCGAGGAAGTGCTCTGGCGCGGATTTCTGCTTGACCGCCTGATGCATCTGCCCGGCATAGCCGGACGTGCAGGACCGGCAATTATCATCCAGGCGATCCTGTTTGGCCTGCCGCATATGTATCAGGGCGGAGGCGGTGTTATTGTCACCAGCGTCATCGGATTGTTTCTTGGCTGGCTGCGGATCAGAACCGGCGGCAATCTGTGGCCCCTGATTATTGCCCATGCAGCGGTTGATACCGTGATGATGGGGCTGGCCTATGCCGGAGCAGCCGGATGGATCACCCTTTCTTCCTGACTCTCTTTATTCCTGACACCTTATTCCTGATACCGGGGGCCATAAAATCTGTCGGGACGGCCCTGCGTCCACAAGCTTTGACATCTGGCCATTGCGAGATCGTGGCAAGCTTCCCATATTGCTTTCAGTTTTCGGGCCTGTCAGGCTCATTCAATGGAATTGAACAGCATTATGACCTTGTATCCTCTTCTGCCATTGCGGGACATTGTCGTCTTCCCCGGCATGGTGGTCCCCCTGTTTGTCGGGCGTGAAAAATCCGTGGCTGCACTCGAAGCTGCGATGGAAGGGAACAAGGATATTCTCCTTGTTGCGCAGCTTGATCCGGGTTGTGATGATCCGACCAGTGATGATTTATACGATGTTGGCGTGGTGGCGCAGGTGCTGCAAATGCTGAAACTGCCTGACGGAACCGTGCGCGTGCTGGTTGAAGGCCAGCAAAGAGCCAGAATGGAAACAATGCGCGAGGAAGGCAGCTTTGTCGTCGCGCAGGTCAGTCCGATAGCACCACAAACCGCTGCAGGCAGCGAAGTGACCGCCATGATGCGTCAGGTTGTCGAACAGTTTGGCGAATATGCCAAGCTGAACAAGAAAATCGGCGATGGCGTGGAAGACGAGTTCAAGGATATTGAAGATGCCGGCGCACTGGCCGATGCTGTTGCCGGAACGGTTGCAGCAAAAGTATCGGACAAACAGGCCCTGCTGACCGAGCCGGACCCGCTCAAGCGGCTGGAAATGGTCATGTCCTTTATGGAGGGCGAATTGTCCGTCCTGCAGGTGGAACGCAAGATCCGTGGCCGGGTCAAGCGCCAGATGGAAAAGACCCAGCGCGAATATTATCTGAATGAACAGATGAAGGCGATTCAGAACGAACTGGGCGGCGGTGATGGCGAGGACGGCGATGAGCTGGCCGAACTGCAGGCGAAAATTGACAGCCTCAAACTGTCAAAAGAAGCCAGGGCCAAGGCAGAAAGCGAGCTGAAAAAGCTGCGCACCATGCAACCCATGAGCGCCGAAGCCACCGTTATCCGCAATTACCTTGATGTGTTGCTGGGTCTGCCTTGGGGCAAGAAGAGCCGTCTGAAAAAGGATATTGGCAAGGCGCAGGAAGTGCTGGATACCGATCATTACGCGCTGGAAAAGGTCAAGGACCGGATTGTTGAATATCTGGCCGTTCAGGCACGCACCAACAAGCTGAAAGGCCCGATCCTGTGCCTGGTCGGCCCTCCGGGTGTTGGTAAAACCAGCCTTGGCAAGAGCATCGCCCGTGCGACGGGGCGCGAGTTTGTCCGCCAGTCCCTCGGCGGTGTGCGCGATGAAGCTGAAATCCGCGGCCACCGACGGACCTACATTGGCTCGCTGCCAGGCAAGATTGTTACGAATCTCAAAAAGGCAGGCACAAGCAATCCGCTATTCCTGCTGGATGAGATAGACAAGCTTGGCCAGGATTTTCGCGGTGATCCGGCCAGCGCCCTGCTCGAAGTTCTCGATCCGGAACAAAACGCAAAGTTTCAGGATCATTATCTGGAACTGGATATTGACCTGTCAGATATCATGTTTGTCTGCACAGCCAATAGCCTCAACCTGCCTCAGCCCTTGCTGGACCGGATGGAGATTATCCGTCTGGAAGGCTATACTGAAGATGAAAAGGTCGAGATTGCCCAGCGCCACCTTCTAGCCAAGCAAATCAAGGCCCATGGCCTGCGCAAGGGTGAATTTACCCTGACCGAAGAGGGCCTGCGCGATCTTATCCGCTATTATACGCGCGAATCCGGCGTGCGCACGCTGGAGAGGGAAATTGCCCGTCTGGCACGCAAAGCCCTGCGCAAAATTCTCGAAAAGGAAACTGCCTCTGTCACTATCACGCCCGACAATCTGGGCGATTTTGCCGGCGTGCGCAAATTCCGCCATGGCATGAGCGAGGACGAAGCCCAGATTGGCGCTGTTACCGGACTTGCCTGGACAGAAGTCGGCGGTGACCTGCTGACCATTGAATGTGTGACGACTCCGGGCAAGGGAGAAATCCGGTCCACCGGCAAGCTGGGCGAGGTGATGAATGAATCCATCGCCACAGCATTCAGCTTCGTGAAAGCACGCAGCCCGGCCTATGGAATCAAGCCATCCATCTATCAGCGCAAGAATATCCATATCCACCTGCCCGAAGGCGCCGTCCCCAAGGACGGTCCGAGTGCGGGCATCGGGATGGTTACATCTATTGTCTCGACCCTGACCGGACTTGCCGTGCATCCTGATGTCGCAATGACAGGTGAAGTCACCTTGCGGGGACGGGTTCTGGCTATTGGCGGACTGAAGGAAAAACTGCTGGCAGCCCTGCGCGGCGGCATAAGCAAGGTTCTGATTCCGGAAGAAAACGTCAAGGATCTGGCCGAGCTGCCACAGAACATCAAGGACGGTCTGGAAATCGTGCCCGTTTCCCATGTGGATCAGGTGCTGGAACATGCACTTGTGGCCATGCCGGATGCGATCGAATGGAGCGAAGCCGATGATCTTGCCAGTCAGCCTGTAATTCCTCCTGCAAACAGCCCGACAAGCTCCACTGCACATTAGAGTCGGATGTGATTCTGTCATATGTCATCCCGCTCTAGACAACACTCCGGAACGGCAGATTTTGGAACGAAATTAAGGTGAGCGGATCTGCCCTTAGCTATTTGGGGCTATGGACCTGCAGGCTTAAATTCCGGGAGTTGATCAAGGCTTTCCGGGTTGTAGGGCGGATCGCGGAACAATAGCTGATAATGGAACTGCCTCAGTCTCGCATGAAAATCGCGGATTGCCGCTTCATAGGACAGAACTGCCGAAACGTCCGTATACGCCAGATGTTCAAGCCGACGCTCTACGAAGGAGGCAGGTGAGAGCAGTGAGGCTGTACCTGCCGCGCGGTCCCGCGCTATCCGTCCATCGCGATACTGGCGGACCAGCGGTTCGGCCTGCTGGTCCCCCACCTGCTGGAAGGCGTAATACCATTTCCATTCGAAGGGGCGGGCAATGCTGCCCCGTTCGCGCCATTCGGGGTATTGTGCAAGGAACGGTTCCATGGTCGCTTCCTTGGGCAGATCCCAGGCATCGTTCACCGCCTCGCGCTGGAGCATCATGATCTCACCGCCATCGGGCACCGGATACCGCGCCTCGATCACATTCTTGGCCAGGGCCGGCACGACCACGCACAGGGTCAGCCAGAGACCGATCATGAATGTCAGGAGGACAGATGTGCTCGCGCCAATCCGTGAGATCAGTTCCACAGCGAGCCACCAGATGAACAGGGAGCCAATCACGACAAGGCAGGCCATCGCCACGGCCCCTATGGGCACGGTTTCAATCATTGCCCCGACAATCAGCGGCAGGAGGATGCAGCCCGACAGGGCGATGTAGCGTAGAAGCGCACGCGGCAACCACAACCGCCGCGCTTGCCCGGCTGTCGTCACCAGAAGATCGTGCCGACCGGCAGCGCGCTCACCCGATCGCATGTCATAGAGTAGCAGGATCAGCAGCAACGGTGCGAGATAGGCCGCGACAAAGGCGAAATCGAACCGCCCGACAAGGGCGAAGTCGGGGTTCTGTGTGTCCGCTTCGTATATCTGTCCTTCAAGCGCAAGCATACGGATGCGATGTTTCCAGGCCGCGTTGTCACGCTGACCGAGAGCGGCAAAGGCCAGTGCCGAGGGCGGATCATAAGTCAGATGGAAGGCGTGATAGGCCGCCCCGCCCCAATCACTCTGACGTGCAATAGCGTCTGCGCGATCTGCGGCATCTTCGACTTTGAGCACGGCGATAGTCGCCCGCTGGTCGCGCACTTCGGCAAGTCCGAAGGCCACCGAGAGAACTGACAGAACCAGCGCCAGCGCCAGCCAGAACAGGGCACCGCGATCCCGGCGCAGGAATCCGGCTTCGCGGGAAAGGTCGGACAGTCTCACGGACGCAGTCTCCTTGCAGCAAGGGCAAGGGCCGCAACCAGCGCCAGCAACCAGACGGCAAGAACCCCCAGCATCCCCCCGGCTCGTTCTGCGCGCAGGGCGGCTTCGTCAGGCACGAAACGGAAATCGTTGAGCACCTTCCAGGCCGATGAATTAACCCGTGTGCGTTGTTCGGCTTCCGGGTCTTTGCCGCGTTTTTGATCGTCAGCATAGGACATGCCGGTTGCGTGAATATCGTTCAGCCCCTGCACGAAATCATAGCGAAGCATCTCGGTTTCGCGCAGGAAGCGGTGATGCGTCGCAAGATCGGTGCCGGCCAGCATACGCGAGGCTGATGATGTCGCGAGCATGGGAGATGCAAGCGAGAACCAGTTCACCATACTTGCCTGTGCCGTCTCCTGCGTCATGCGATCCTCGGCAAAGCGATTGAGCAAGTCGGTCAGCCGGGCCTCGCCTTCTCTTGCCACGACTCCGCGAAAGTTGATCGGCAGTTCCTCGACTGTTTCGACATCGTATTGTGCAAGGATTTGCGTCTGCAACCGGGCAAAGGCAGGGTCAGCGGCATTATGCC
>JBKEEC010000156.1:0-6528 GCA_047975785.1 Sphingomonadaceae bacterium
CGGATCGTGCCACTGCTTTTTGTTATTTCACTGGAATGCAGGCCTCCGGCCTTGTCCAGCCGGAAATGGAGGGTGTCTTCCCCGTGCAACCCGTGTCCGCCCGGCTTGTGGGCCATGATTATGGCCCTGATTTGCGAACGATATTGTTTGAATACATCTGCTTTTGTATCTGAAGCGAGGGTCGTGTCTGGCGAGGCAGCGACATTGAAACGGACAGGCTGATCTTCCCGGACAGGCTGCAGGACGGGAGAGGGTGCAGGAGGTGGCAGGGTGTCTGTCTCTGTCATGGCAGAGACAGGGATGAGAGTTTGCCCGGTCTGTGACGTGGCCTGTAATTGCGGCATATTCCTGTCAGGAATTATCATGTCCTGCGGTGGTCTGTCTCGTCGAGCCAGAAGGCTTGACGGAGGCGCGCCTTGCGGTGTTTCCAGCGTTATGAGTGTCGCCCTGAGCGGCGGGCCTGAAGAGGCTTTGGGCGGAATAATCTGCAGGGCCGCAGCCAATGCCATGAAGGCCAGCGCCTGAATCAGAATAATTGGCAAGGCTACGGACCAGTGCCACCGGACAGGCTGATCAGCATAGCGTATCACGCTGTCTGCCTGTCGTTTGTGTGGCACTGGCCGCATGGTCAGAACCTTGTGCTCAGGCCGACATTGATTGACCGCCCACGTCCCGGCACAGGACGGAGCAGGCCGGTTGCCTTGTAATCGCCCAGTGACATACCGCCCAGCGGCAGGGCATAGGCCTTGTCCAGCAGGTTCTCGACATCAACACTGAGCCGGACCGGACCAATACTATAGGCCGCTCCCATACCAAGCAGCACATAGTCATCGGTGACGGGTTCGTTACGGGTCGGGTCAATGCGCTTTTTTTCTGCTACCCACTGCATATCGGCGTGAAGCTCCAGCGGACCGGAGCGATGCGCCAGACCTGCCTTTGCGTTCAATGGCATCTGGCGATAGACAGGCTCTCCATCTGTCAGATTGTTCGCTCTCAGCCATGCGAGTGAGCCAGTGAGCCGGGTTCCGTCTCCATCCATACTGCCACGGGTGATCTGGACTGCACCTGATACATCCACACCGTAAAATTCCGCTTTCTGGTTGGTGAATTGCAACTGGACAAAGCCGGTAGGGTTACCGCCCATATCGGTAAAGGACTGGAGCCAGACACCGTCAATATAGTTCTTTGCCCTTGTGTAGTAGGGCGCAATACGCAAAGACCATCCGGCGGCGGTGCTACCCAGTGCCAAAGCAAGGCTGAACGTATCCGCCTGTTCGGGCTTGAGATCAAGATTACCGACATAGCCATTGCCATCGCCATACCAGCCGATCATCCGGCTCGCCATGGAGCCACGACCCCAGCTGTAACGCTCATAGATATTGGGCGAGCGCACCTTGTGGGCATACCCCGCTTCCAGTGCAGCCAGATCCGATAATTCATACACCAGCAGGGCTGATCCACTCCAGTTATTATCGGTGCGATTATGCGCAACTGCATTGAAGGCATTGGCGGCCATCACATCGGCCATTTGCATCATGCCGGTGCCATAGGGCTGCACCTTGCCGGTATTCATCATCACCTTGTCAAAACGTATGCCAACTACGGTAGACAAACGCTCATTCCATCGCGATTCCCACTCGCCATAGGCACCGATACGGTCACGCGCGGCGCCATTGATGTTGATGAATGTATTGGGCCCCATCATCATATTGCCGGGCACGGCGGGCCAGTCATCCTGCATCCATTGATGATGGAACTCCAGCCCGGCACGGAGTGTGTCGCGCGGGGATACTGGCAGGGAAACCGCACCGGACACATCCAGACTGTGCACTTCAGTATTCATCGGCATGGAGCCCGGAAGCTTGTCCTCCAGAAAATTCATCTGGTGGTCTGTATCGCGATAGGCTGCTTTCAGGGCGATCTCTCCCCAGTCGAAAGTGCCTTCATAGCGGGCATTGATAAACCAGCTCCGGTTATCCACCATATCCATATATTGATTGGCAAAGCCCTCATAGGGCGACCGCTGCAGGCCTGCCTTGACCTGAACCAGACTGCCCCCGCCCTGCCAGGCAAGAGCTACTGCGTGGTCTGATTTTTCATATTCGGTGGAACGCACCATACCGTCATCCCCGCCGCCCTTATACTGGTCCGACTTTGTGTAGGAGCCGGTATAGGTCGCGCTGAGATTGCGGCTGGCCACGGTAAAGCTTGCGCTTCCGCCATAGCCATCGCCATTGGAGCGATAAAAGCCTGAAAGCTGGCCGGCAAGAAGCATGGAATCGCCACTTGCAAAGCGTGGTGGTTCGCTTTCCACGGAGATGACACCGCCGATTGTGTCTCCTCCTGCGCTTACAGGTGATACGCCGGTCAGGACATGAATTGCGGCAATTGTCTGCGGATCAGTATAGGATAGCGGCGTATTCATATCATTCGGACAGGCAGAATCGATGGTGAAGCCATCGACCAGCACGGTCAGCCGCTGTTCCGACATACCGCGAATGGCTGGCATGGAAGAAAAACCGCCACCTGATGCCGCGCTGACGCCGGGAAGATTGGCAAGAACACTGGCCGTATCGCTGGATGCAGCCTGTTCACGGCGAATGGCATCGCGATCCACGCGGGAACCTGATAGCGGGGTGCGCGAGATATTCTCGCTGGCTGAGCCGGAATCGATGTCAATCGGCTCAATCTCCGAAGTGTTCTGCGCATAAGCCGCAACAGGAGCGGCAAGGGAAGGCAGGGCAGTTCCGGCAAAGAGAGCAATACGCAAAAACGTGCGGGAAGGTTTCATGAAAAAGTCCTGTAAACCTGTTCAGCCCCTATCACCGCACAATCACGGTGGCGCGCGCAGGCGCGCAAGGCTGAAAATAAGAAGCAAATGGCTGCATGGCAGCAGCCGGTCAGATGGCCGTTATGTCAGGACAGGAGAGGTGGCCCGCGCAAGGGGGGGCGCAAATATGGCGCCCTGCGCACAGGAAGCTGCAATACCGGCGCAAGACCGCGCAGCAGAATGAAGGCAAGGGCTGCCACCAGCAGGACGACATCCGTTCCGCCCAGTGCGACCTGCCCCAGACCGGAAAAGGCGCAGTGCCCCTGCTCCTGTCCGGCTTTGCCATCGTGGTTTGCCGGATCATCCGCACTATTGGGGATTGCCATTTTCATGCTGCGCAACCCGCCGGTGGTTTCGGAACAGATAGTTACTGTGAGAACTGTCCCGGATGAAAGAGAAAGCATGAATCCGGCTGGTATCATGGCTTTCATCATCAGGCATAGCAGCAGGGACGCAATGATCCATTGCGGATGCCGGGCAAGAAAGAGGCGCATATGCGTCATCACGGTGGCGCTATAATCAGGCACTACGCAAAAGTCAGCCCCATTCTGCTTTCTGCCCGATGAAGAGATAAACATAACCATAGCTGTGATGTTCACTTTGCTTTTTTCTTGTGTATTTCATGAACCTCAGGGTCGTTTACTCCATGAGTCCCGGCCATCTAAAGCACCGAAAGGAAATCGGCACTCACTATACAGCGCCACGCTCTATAAAAGGGTGGCCAGCCTGGAGCTTTGTTTCGCAATGAATGGGTCAGGCTTCAACGTTGTTTGAAGGTTGATCACAATTCAGATGCCGGGATGCTTAACGTGTGTCAGCGTCACGGGGGTTAGGTAAAATAACCACTTTCCCAAAATGGTTTCTACTTTCTAGGTGACGGTATGCCGCAGGCGCATCGGCAAAAGGAAAGCTGTGCTCAACCACAGGCTGGATTTTTTTGTCGACCATCACTGCCATTGCCTGCTCCAGCATTCTACGGCTGCCTGAAGCAATACCCTTTATCGCGATATTCTTCGCAATCAGCGCCCCCTGACTGGCATTGCCATGGTCTTGAGGAGTGCCGGAGAGCGCCCCCACTGTCCCTATCCGTGCCTCTACTGCGCAGGCTGTAATGGTTTCTTCCAGAGCAGAAAATCCGAGAGTATCGACTACGACATCCACCCCGCGCCCGCCAGTCTGTTCCAGTATTGCAGTCGCCCAGTCATGTCTGTTACGGTAGTTGACTGTATAATCCGCACCCAGTGCACGAGCATGTGCCAGCTTTTCGTCGCTGGAGGAAGTGATTGCGAATTCGCACCCCAGTGCCTTTGCCAGTTGCAGGGCAAATATTGCTACACCGCCTGTGCCTTGTGCCAGAACAAGACTTCCAGACTTTGCCTGCCCGAATTCTACCATAGCGTGCCATACAGTCCCACCGGCTACAGCCAGTGTGGCGGCACCACTATCGCTCAGCGTATCGGGTATCGCTATACAGGCACTGGCAGGCAGGATCATTTTTTGTGCCAGCCAGCCATCAGCACTGACGCCGAGATCAGAGCCAAACAAAGCCATTGAAAAAGCACCGTCCAGCCAGTTCGTGAAATGCGGGGCAATCACCCGCGTGCCTGGCTTCAGTTCATTCACCCCGTCTCCGGGTGTTTCTACCAAACCGACGCCATCCGAGAGGGGTATCCGATGCTCTGTATCGCCAGTGCTATATTGTCCGCTTACCACCATCAGATCCCGATAGTTCAGACCCGCAGCCTTGACCCGAACCAATACCTCTCCTGGTCCGGGTTGCGGTTCAGCCCTTTCAACCAATCGAAGGCTGTCTATCCCGCCGTGCGGACCAATTTCCCAAGCTTTCATTGATCCCTCTCGCGCTGACCAGATAATACGCAGATGGTAATATTACTCACTGAAAATTCACGCCTTCCTCTGCGAAGGCATCAATTTTCATGGCTTGTCCGGTCTGGTAGATTAGCGCCTGACGCCGAAGAAAGCGGAGCATCCCTTCATCACCCATGCGACTGGGCCCGAGACCGGAACATTTGCGCGAATGATTCCACGCATCACCCACCATATTGGTCAAGGCACCGTCCTGCAGGCTGATCGCCCCGGCATCGAGCCGGGCACCGATTACAGCCGCTTCGTCACTGGTTCCGGCAAGAACGGCGGCGGACAAACCATATATACTGTCATTGGCCTGAGCTATAGCGTCTTCCAACTGGTCATAAATCACGACTGGGATGAACGGGCCGAAAGTCTCTTCACGCATTACATCCATGTCTTGCGTTACATCGGATAAAACTGTCGGAGGCAGATATTTCCCTCCACCAAGTTCCTTCAGCTTACCACCGGTCAAGAGGCGCGCTCCTTTGTCAAGGGCATCAGAGATGTGAAACAGAACCTTGTCTGCTTGCTTGGGGAAGATGAATGGACCGAGATGCCCTCTGTCAGGATTGGGCCAGACCAGCTTTACTTGCTGTGCGACGCGGACAAGCTCGGCAAGAAACGGCTCCGCTATGTCGCGTGCGACATATACACGCTCTATCGACTGGCAGGCCTGGCCGGTTGCGACGACACTAGCCCGTAGCGCAATCTGCGCTGCCCAGCATGGATCGGCACTGGCTGTGATGATCATCGGGTCTTTTCCGCCCAGTTCTAGATTGACCGGAACAAGCGAACGCGCAGCGGCTTGCGCAACTTTGCGCCCTGTAGCAACAGAGCCGGTGAAACAGACATAGTCTACCTGGGAAACCAGTGCTTCTCCGGTCTCTGCTCCACCCAGCACATAGGCCATCGGCAGTTCGGGCACCTCGTCCAGAGCAGCGCGCATCGGTTCAACAAACCGTGGAGTTATTTCTGATGGTTTTACCAGAGCAGCGCATCCCGCCATCAGTGCAGGTATGGTATCAACATGACTGAGCACCATCGGGAAGTTCCACGGTGCGATTGCCCCGAACAGTTGATAAGAGGAAAATCGCGGTTCAATCTTGATGCCTGGAGTCAGGGAATGCTCTGCCTTAACAGGCAAGGCGGTGAAAAGTTCGGGTCCGCGCTTCGCCCATTTCCGAATTGTGTCAATTGTTCCTGACAATTCGAGCCGGGCAATCCGGTTGCGTCCCGTATCTGCAGCCAGAGCATCGCCAATCGTTCTCGCATGGCGTTCCATTGCTTGAGCAAAACGTAGCAATGTTTCTGCTCTGCCCTCTGGGCCAAGTGCCTCCCAGGCCGGTTGCAACACTCTCAACCGCTTGGCTTGAGCCTGAACATCCATTGCGCTGCATTGCAAGAAGGTATAGTCGCTCTCTCCAGTGCGAGGGTTGATAGCCTTCATTGCTGTGCATCCCATGCTGCAACGATATCCTCACCCCGGGCGAACCATGCTCCCGCTTGTGCATTCAGTTTATCCAGCAAAGCCTCAAGCGCCGAAATGCGGTAGGGAAGGCCCATGATATAAGGAGTGAGATGAATAGGTAACATGCGGCCCCCTCCTTGTTGTGTCGCTTCGATTTCAAGCCAGTCATATGCGTCCTCCATGCTTTGCTGCCAGCTCTCGACTGATTGCTGCTGCACGGCGATGATTTGGCGGTCACTGAGCTCATGGTTGAGCGGCACGTTGATCATGCCATTGTTAAAACTATAGGGTAATTCATCATTCACCCAGTCGCAGCAATAGGTCAGCCCTGCTTCGTGGAATATGTCTACTGAGTGCC
>JBKEEC010000157.1:0-12319 GCA_047975785.1 Sphingomonadaceae bacterium
AATGAAGCAGAAGATCTGACGCAGGAAATTCTTGTCAAACTTCTTCAGCATGATGAGCAGAGCATGAAGTCGCCGGAAGCATATGTTTTCCAGATGGCTTCCAACCTGCTGGCCGATCGCGCACGGCGTAACAGGGTTCGCCAGCACTATAGGGAGATGATTGGCAGCTTTGATGGCCGGGGGGTCGATTTGCTTGACCCGTTCCGTATCGCTTCCGGTCGCTCGCAACTGGCGGCACTGGATGCTGCGCTGCGCGATTTGCCTGAGCGCACACGAACCATTTTTATCCTCTATCGTCTTGAGAATCTGAGCCAGGACAGCATTGCTGAAAGTTTCGGAATTTCAGTCAGTGCGGTCAAGAAACATGTTGCCCGCGCTGTTGCTTCTCTTGCCCAATCCATTGAGATCGCCCCATGACCATGTCAGCTAACCCCACACCCGGACCAGACCCGATGGAAGTCGCAGCGCAGTGGTGCACGCTGCTGGCAGAAGATGATATGTCGGAAGCCGAGTGGAACGCATTTGGTGAGTGGTATGAACAATCCGGAAACCGGGCATTGTTGCGGCAATCGGTAGCCGTGTGGCAACTCTGCGACGAAATTGCAGATTGGCCCGAAGTCATACATTTGCGCAGTCAGGCCCTGTCTGACTATCGTGATGCCAACCGCGATCGCTGGACCCCTTCAAGAGCCAGACCCTGGAAATGGGCTGTGGGCCTGGCCATGGTGGTTGGCCTGATTGTCTCAAGCATATTCTTTCTGGCACGCCCGCAATATGAAATGCTGGAAACCGGCACGGGTGAGAGACAGGTGGCAGAGCTTGCCGATAACTCCAAGGTTTCGCTTGATGCTTCTACCAGTGTTGCGGTGCTGCTGGATGACACAGAACGGGATCTGGTGTTGAAACAGGGCCGCGCCAAATTCGATGTCGCCCATGATCCGCAGCGCCCGTTCAGGGTGCATGTCGGCAACAAGACCGTGGTTGCGATCGGGACATCATTCAGTGTTGAATTGATTGGCAATGAAGTCAGGGTCAGCCTGTACAAGGGCAAGGTCAAGGTTCTTGATCGTAATGACAAGGCTTCGGCCTCTGCCGGGGCCAGGGTGCAGCCAGTGGTTCTGGCGCCGGGTTTTGAACTGGTTGAGCCAATCAATGCCGGGAAAGGCCCGTCAGGAACTTCCGCCATTATCCGGCCCAATCAGAGTGAATCCCTGATCTGGGAGCACGGTATGCTCTCTTTCGAAGGAGAGACGCTGTCAGACGCGGTCGAGCGAATGAACCGGTATTCCGACCGCAAGATCAGGCTGGGAGACGCTTCCATGGGGAAAATCCGGGTCGATGGTGAGTTTTCGGCAGGTGATGTTGAAGCTTTTGTCGAGGGTGTAGCCGCGCTGCATTCATTCCAGGTCTCGACAGGCAGCAAAGAAATTACCCTCAAACGAAAATAAATTTCTCTTTGAGGTATCCCTTCGCGCTGCCTGTGCGTCACTATCTATATGTCGGCAATCCTTGCACATTGCCGTCAAACAGGGAGAGCATTGATGATATTTTTCGCGAATTGCGCGCGCGGTTCGGTTTCTGTTGCTGCAGTAGCAGCCGCCTTGATGGCAACACCGGCCATGGCCGAGGAACGATCCTACGCATTTTCAATCCCGTCGCAGGATATGCGAACCAGCTTGCGGGTCTTTTCAAGGGTGACGGGGCAGCAGATCACCTATGAGGGAAATGAAATCAGGGGCAGGCGCGCGCCTGCGCTGAGTGGCAGTTTTACCGCGCGTGAGGGAATCCAGCGGCTATTGTCAGGCTCCGGTCTGGTTGCGAACTGGGGCAAATCCGGCGTTATTGTTGTCCGCAAAGGTGTCAATCTGGCTGATGCCTCTGCTCAGGAAGATCAGCCTGGCCAGGATACTGCAAGCTCTGCACCTGTGCAGGAAATCACCGTTACCGGGACGCGCATCGCCCGCAAGGTTGCAACGGATACGCCTGTGCCAGTTGTGGCGATTGGCATTGATGATATCGAGGCTTCCGGCGCGACAGAGCTTTCCGAAGTTCTGGTAGACTATCCTGCGGTTACTACCGATTCAAACCTTTCCAACACTGTCAACAATATCAATGCTGCGGGTCTTTCGACGGTTGATCTGCGTGACCTTGGTGCGGACAGGACGCTGACCCTGATTGATGGCCGGCGCACGGTTTCCAACCGACTTACACGCAACACTGTGAGTCTGAGCACGATTCCGACAATGTTTGTTCAGAATGTCGAGATCATTACTGGCGGCGCATCGGCGGTTTATGGTTCAGATGCCATAGCCGGTGTGGTCAATATCATTACCCGCGATAGCTATGATGGCCTGAAAGTTGGCGGACGTGCCGGTATTTCAAGCGAGGGAGACAGCCCGCGTTACAATCTCGATGCCTTGTGGGGTGGCAACTTTCTTGATGACACGGTCAAGCTGGTTATCGGTGCCAGCTATGAAAATGAAGATGGTCTGAAGGCTGACCAGCGCCCCCGCGCGCTTGAGACGATCAGTTATTCGCAAACAGCAGATCTTGACCCGAACAATCAGGGTGATCTTGGGATCGATACTGTCGATATCAGTTCGACACCTCCGGGAGGACGTTTCCTGTCCAGTTCGACATCGGGCGGAGGGTATTTCGTCTATGACAATGACGGCAATCTTTACCAGACAACCGATCTTGCAACATATGGCTATAACTCACGTCTGGGCAGCAATATCAGCATTCCTCGTGAATCATGGCTGGCGGCAGCGAAGCTTACAGCCGATCTGACATCTGACATCCAGTTCTTTTCGCAGGTTCAGTATTCCAGAATCGATACTTTTGCGGATCGGGGCTATCTTTCTGCAAGCGATTCATCGACCTATGGCGTGCTGGATGAGTTCAGGGTCGGGCGTATTTCGCGTAACAACCCGTTGGTGCCTGCGGAAATTCGCGCCAGAGCTTCCTCTTCAGGGGTCCAGTGGCGCAGGCGCTTCGTTGAGATGGGGCCTTATGGCTCAGGCAACCGACGTGAGACATGGCGCGGATGGGCCGGTTTGAAGGGCAAGCTGGGTTCTGACTGGCGTTGGGAGGTCAGCTACGGTTACGGACGCTTCCATCAGGTTCAGGATCGCAGCGCGCTAAATCTTCAAAACCTGCAATTTGCGCTGGATGCTGAATATGACCCGGCTGCACCCGGAGATCTCAGCCGCGTTCGCTGCGTTGATGCGACTGCGCGCGCAAATGGCTGTGTGCCGCTCAACGTGTTCGGCCCCGGAGCGGTTACTGAAGACGCTACCAATTATGTGCGCACCAATATGCACCTCGATGGCCTGACGACACAGAATGTCGTTTCGGGTTATGTCAGTGGCGAGATGTTCCAGCTTCCCGCTGGTCCAGCCTCGCTTGCCGCCGGTCTGGAATACCGGCGTGACTGGCAGCGTTCGATAACGGATGACGTCACCCGCCTTGGTCTGGGATCGTCGTCATTCATTGCGGAATATGAAGGCAATGTTACCGCCAAGGAAGCATTTGCCGAAGTTTCCCTGCCCGTGCTCAAGGATCAGCCATTCGCTTACGAGCTGACGGTTGAAGCTGCAGCCCGGCTTGGTGATTACAATATCAAAAATGTCGGAAAGATGTTCAGCTATCGTTTCGGAACGACCTGGTCACCAACCGAAGGCCTGATGCTGCGCGGGCAATATGCCCGTGCCCAGCGTGCCCCGACCGTGACCAATCTTTACTCGCCGCTGCGCGATGATTCTGATAGCGCGGTTGATCCTTGCGATGGGGTGACCGCTACAACAACTGGTGTGATCGCAGAGAATTGCCGCAGTATTCCAGCTATCGCGGCACAGATCACGGCCCTTGGCGTTTTCAATCAGGATACAACCACGATCAAGGGGCCAAGTGCCGGCAATCCTGATCTCAAGGAGGAAACGGCTGATACGCTCACGCTGGGTGCGGCCTTCACCCCGCGTGCGGTCCCTGGGCTGGCATTCACGGTGGACTATTTCCGGATCAAGGTAAAAGATGCCATCGCCGCTTTGACAGCAGATCAATTGCTTGAAGAATGTTATGGTAATCCTGACGGCATCTCTGACAATATGTTCTGTGACACCATCACCCGCGACGTTGATGGGCAGCTTGTCCAGATTGTGAATGAAGACCTCAATCTGAACAGCATTGTCCGCTCAGGCATTGATGTTGCGCTGGAATATCGTTTCAGTGCGCCGGACTTTATTTCTGATACGGGCAAGTTTGACGCCCGGCTGCTTTATTCCCGCGTGCTGAAATATTACACTGATTTCGAAGGGATCAACGGGGTAACCCGTGCCGATTCAAAAGGAGAAATCGGAGCGTGGAAGAACACCGGGCAATTCCAGCTTGGCTACCGTGACGGGCCTTTGCGCCTGCGCTGGAAAGCGCGCTACACCGGGCCAGGGGTGGATAGCAATATTCGTCTGGCCAATGCGCAGGCCGCCGGATCAAACCCTCCGTTCCTCCATGTAGGTTCGCGGGTCCGTCATGATTTCTATCTGAGCTTTGATATAGACCCGGACCAGACTGGCGATATGCGCTTTTATGCCGGGGTGAACAACGCCTTCAACAGCATCAGCCCGTTTCTTCCTTCAGGAACATATTCGGGCGGATCGAACAATTATTCTGGCTCATATGATATTGTCGGGCGCTATATGTATGCCGGTTTTGAAGTGAAGTTCTGATTCATCGTAACTACCCCGTTCCGCTCTGGCGGGGCGGGGTTTCTGCCCGGAGCATTGCACGAAAAAGTGGATGCCGGTTTTTCGTAAAAAGCAATGCGGCAACAAATAAAGCATTGCACGAAAAAGTGGATGCCGGTTTTTCGTAAACAGCAATGCGCCAACAAATATATATAGCGGTGGGTATGTTACACCTTTTACGCTCACCGCTATAGATTGAGACTGACCCTGGATATGTTCAAATCAGTGCTTGCCCATATTCTCGCTTCTGGTGCGCTCATGGCCGGACTGGCTGGCTGTGCCACAGCGCCAGAGCCTGTCGTCAACCCCGCAGCATCTTCCTCTTCCTCTACCGCCTCCGATACAGCTTCCGCTTCCGATGCCGGATTGTTTATTATTGGTGATACAGGCGTGATTGGTTCCGAAGGCAGTCTGGCAACGACCTCATCAATGGTTCGTGAACTTTGCCATGACCGGCTTGTCTGTGATTTCGGCATGTTGAGCGGTGACAATATCTATCCCTCAGGCGCAACCGGAGATCCGGCACAGGATGCGCCAGTATTTGCAGCATTGTTTACCGAGCCGTTTGGCACGATCTGGGATGGGAAGCCCGGCAGTGAAGAGAGAATATTCGTCGCACTGGGCAATCATGACTGGTATAATGGCCGCGCAGGCGCACAGGCCCAGGTCACTTTCCATGAGGCGACCCGACCGTTTTACATGGACGGTTTTTTCTATTCCCGACGATTTACCGTGCGGGGAAAGACTGTTGAAATCTTTGTGATCGACACAGAAATGTTGCTCGCTTCCGAAACCCTGCCACGCTATAAAAAAGGGGCAGACGGGGAAATGGTTGCGAGCGGAAAATTCGAAAAGGGCGGCACACCCAACGCCTTGCCGGTAACAGAGCAGGAACAGCAACAGGCAACATGGTTTGCACAGGCTCTTGCTGCATCAACAGCAGACTGGAAGTTCGTTTTGGGGCATCATCCGATATGGCAGAGCCGCGGCGATTCCAAATTTGCGCAGTCGATGAAATTGCGAGAACTGATCCTGCCAGCCCTGTGCCAGAATGCGGATGCCTATTTTGCAGGGCATCAACACACGATTGAAGTCTACTCGGATAGTTGCGAGGCTGTTGCAGGGGTTAAAAACGCCCCCTTGCCCTTGCCGCAAATCGTCAGTGGAGCGGGTAGCAAGGCTCGCAGCACTGACCCTGACTTCATGGCCTGGCAGGCGAAAACCTATCCCCGGATTCGCTCCTTCTTCGCACTTGGTGACACTGCCGGATTTGTCCATATTGGCTTGTCCGGTGATACCATGACGGTGACACCCATTACCGCCGGGTCCGACCAGTCATCACGGCTGCATGATCCGGTGATATTTACCCGACGCACCGGGCGCAGCAGCGGGCAATGATCTCCGTTCTCGATCTTTTTCGTATCGGTATCGGCCCATCAAGCTCGCATACCGTAGGGCCGATGCGTATCGTTGGTGAGTTTCTGCGTATTCTTGAACGGTGCGGTGAACTGCAACAGGTCGCCCGGATCGAGACGGAACTTCAAGGCTCGCTTGCCCTGACCGGTATCGGGCATGGTTCGGTTGATGCGGTAATCATGGGATTGCTTGGATATGAGCCTGAAACGATCAATCCTGACGAAGCGCGTATTGCAGTAGCTTTGGTCCGGGATGCCCGGTCCGTCAATTTGCTGGGTATGCGGGAAATTGCTTTTGATCCGGCTGGCGACATTCTCCTGAATTGCGAAATTATCCCGCAATTGCATCCCAATGGCATGATGCTCACCGCATTCGATGCCGGAGGGCTGGCAATACGAACCGGCGATTATTATTCGACCGGGGGAGGTTTTTTCGCCACGCAGCAGCAATTGTCATCCAGCACGCAGGATGATCAGATCAATACCGGTGCGCAGGTCGCCTTGCCCTATGCTTCGGGCGAAGAATTGCTGGAAATTTGCGCTGCACACAACACCGCAATTGACGCCGTCGTTCTGGCCAATGAGACTGCCTATCGTCCCGAAGGTGAAACTCTTGCCGGGCTGGATCTGATCGCAGATGCAATGATGGCCTGCATTGATCGTGGACTGGATCAACGCGGTCTGTTGCCGGGGTCACTTGGGGTGCGTCGCCGGGCAGCAGAGATTCATGACCGCCTGCAGGCCCGCTGGATTCCCAATGACCCTGAATGTCTGTTTGACTGGTTGAATCTGTTTGCCATGGCAGTGAACGAGGAAAATGCTGCAGGGGGGCGGGTTGTCACCGCACCGACAAACGGTGCTGCGGGGATAATTCCTGCCGTGATGCGTTTCTATTGTGGTGAAGGCGGGCAGCTCGATTACAGGAAAACGCGCAGATATTTGCTGACCGCTGGTGGCATAGGCCTTCTTTACAAACAGCGCGCCTCGATATCGGGTGCCGAAATGGGGTGTCAGGGCGAAGTGGGTGTGGCCTGTTCCATGGCTGCTGGCGGATTGGCGGCAGTCTTTGGTGGATCGCCCCGGCAAGTCACTACGGCTGCCGAAATTGGCATGGAGCACAATCTGGGGCTTACATGCGATCCGGTAGGCGGACTGGTCCAGATTCCGTGTATCGAGCGTAATGCGCTGGCGGCGGTCAAGGCGGCCAATGCCGCACGGCTGGCCATGCATAGCGAGAATATTCCACGCGATTCGCTGGATCAGGTCATTGAAACCATGCGCCAGACCGGGCTGGATATGTCAGATAAATATAAGGAAACAAGCCGCGGTGGTCTGGCGATAAATGTCGTCGCCTGTTAAATTTTTTCGTGACAATCAGGCGCCTATATTTTGTCATCACACTCTGGAGCGGGATGACATCTGATTGATCACATCCCGCTCTTTATCTTTTTGTGGCCGTGTGATTTTTTGACAAAAACCGGGGTCCACTTTTTGTCATCACACTCTAACTGTCGCGAAGGCCCACGCCGATACTGGCACGAGGTTGCTCCATCTCGGCGCTGGCTACGGGATAGGCGCAATAATCAGCCGCATAAAATGCGGCCGGACGATGATTGCCTGACAGGCCAAGGCCGCCAAAGGGTGCGCCGGAAGATGCGCCATTGGTAGGCCGGTTCCAGTTGATGATCCCGGCACGGACATTAGCCCAGAAACGGCTGTAATCCTGGGGAGTCCCCCCGATCAGGGAAGCAGACAGGCCAAAGCGCGTATTATTGGCTTCGGCAATGGCCTGATCGAAATCATCCACCCGGATAACCTGCAGCAGGGGGCCGAACAGTTCCACATCGGGACGATCATCCATGGAGGTAGTGTCAATTATGGCGGGTGAAAGAAAGGGCAGGTCATCATCAGGCCGGGTCATGTGCTTGATAGCCTTGCCGCCATTCGAGAGCAGATACAGAAAACTCTCGGTCAATTGATCTGCAGCCAGATTATCAATCACCGGCCCCATAAAGGGAGCAGGGTCGGCAAATGGTTCATCATAGACAAGACGATCCGCCAGAGTTTTCACTTCCGTCACAATCGCATCATACATGCTGTCCTTGACGATCAGCCTTCTGGCGGCAGAACACCGTTGTCCGGCAGAGGTGAAGGCAGATTGCACAATGAGCACGGCTGCATCACTGACCTTGGGTGTATCAAGCACAACGAGCGGGTTGTTGCCGCCCATTTCCAGCGCGACAATCTTGCCCGGATTGGTGGCCAGACGTTTGTTGATGGCAATGCCAGCCTGTGCAGATCCGGTGAACAATACACCGTCAATTCCGGGGTGGGCCACAAGATCGCGCCCTTCCTCCGGCCCGCCCGGCATGAACTGCGCAACAGCGGCAGAAATGCCGGCACGGTTGAAGCATTCCATCAGCAATTCACCCGTAGCAGGCGTTTTTTCGCTGGGTTTGAAAATAACGGCATTTCCCGCAATCAATGCGGGCACGATATGACCATTGGGAAGGTGTGCCGGGAAATTGTAAGGCCCCAGCACCACCATGACTCCATGCGGCTTGTGACGGACGGCGGCGGTTCCCTGCAAGGCACTGTCCAGCCGTTTCTGGCCGGTCCGTTCTGCATAGGCATTGACGGAAATCTCAACCTTGTTGATGACGGATTCAACTTCGGTGCGCGCTTCCCATAGCGGCTTGCCGGTTTCACGGGCTATCAGATGCGCGAATTTGTCAGATTCCTTGCGCACTTCATTGGCAAAGCGCCGACACAGCTCGATACGATTTGCCAGAGGTTGCGCCGCCCATGCTGGCCAGGCGCGACGTGCGCGGTCTACTGTTTCATCAACATTGCCAGCCTTGCCACGCCACAATTCCTTGCCGGTAGCAGGTTCATATGAAACAATTTCGCCCTGGGACACGCGATTATCTCTTTCGTTGTTTTCGTGGATCAAGACGCAAGATCAGAAATTAACCATTCATCAAAAGTGCGAAGACGATTAACCGGTAAATGTCAATAATTCACCTATTTTCCTATATTACAATGAAAATTATGTCGGGGTTAGTATCTAATATAAAATTTCAACAGTCATGAGATTGCATCAGGGGCTGCATATGGGCAGGTCAAAACATGTGTCCTGCAGGTTCGGGTGCGGGGCCATGCGCCTCTCCCATCTGTCGCAACATACTGATTTTATTATTCAACATTTCCCAGTCATCCTGTTCTGCAATGGCTGACCAGATTGCCTCGACTTCGTCTATCACCATGGTTTGCGGCTGCCGTTCTGACCAATAGGGGTGATCCCTTGCTATCGGTTGATAGCCTTGCAGGGCCTCGGCCAGATCGCCGACTGCAGCCTGCCCGCCATGGAAGGTGAAGAAAAATGCGTCAGGCCCGATATTGTGCGTGCGCATATAATGCTCACTGGCATGAACCAGTGCCGCATCGCGCTGTGTTCCCTGTGGTTCCAGCCCCATACGCCACAGCCACCGGCGCTGCAGGGCCTGCTCGTATAGTGGTCCGAATCTTTCCAGCGCCGCAATCAGTGGCGGTGCATCTGCAATCAGCCGCAGGGCGATGGCCATTTGTCCACAGTTCCAGTGCAATGCTTCGGGCTGGCGACCAAAGGCATACAGGCCCGTGTGGTCAAAATAGGCGGCTGTAAAAGCCGGGTCCCATGTCGGGAGCCAGCGCCACGGCCCGTAATCAAAGCTTTCGCCGGTGATGTTCATATTATCGGTATTCAGGACACCGTGAACAAAGCCCGCGACCATCCAGCTTGCGGCAAGATCGGCCAGACGTTCTACCAACTGGTGCATCAGGATGATGGCTGGCTCTTCCCTGCCCGGCGCATCCTGTGGGGGAGGAGGGCCAGGGAAATTGCCAAGGCAATAGGCAATCAGGCTTTCCATTTCATTTTTTGCTTCCAGAAAAGCGAGCCGCTGGAATGTGCCGATACGAATATGCCCATGGCTGAGGCGAACCAGAACAGCAGAGCGTGTGGGTGAAGGCTCGTCACTACGCTGCAAGGCTTCTCCGGTTTCCACTACGGACAGGGTCTTTGACGTGTAAACGCCCAGTGCCTCAAGCATTTCAGTTGCCAGTATTTCGCGCACGGCCCCTTTGAGAGTCAGCCGCCCATCGGCTGTGCGGCTATAAGGCGTGGTGCCAGATCCCTTGGTCCCCAGATCCAGCAGGCGCCCCCATGAGTCGCGCAACTGGGCAAAGGTAAACCCCCGTCCATCACCAAGGTCAGGATTGTAAACCCGGAACTGATGCCCGTGATAGCGCAGCGCCAAAGGCTGCGGCAGATTGTCGGGCAAAGGGGTGAAACGGGCGCAATGGGCGGTCCATTGTGCATCATCCAGAGTATGCAGGCCGATAGCCCTGTCCCACCGCCGGTTGCGGAATCGCAGATTATTTTCAGGAAATTCTGCCGGATTAACCGGGTCTGCCAGCCAGTCTGCCAGAGACAGAATGGCTGGGTCGGGGTGATAGGGGGCCTCTTGGGGTTCTATGCGCATGATACATGTGTGACCCCGACAGGGAGCCAGTGCAAGTGGATCGGGTGCTGATACCCGCTTTTGCACATTTGACCTTATCTGAAATATATATTAATATGATATCATAATTATATCGTTTTCGGAAAGGCGTGCTTTATGACCAATCATCATTCTTCCATTCGTGTCACGCGGGAAAAGCCCGCTCATACCTATGGCGGCTATTGGATGCTTCTGGTGTTGCTGGCCCTGCTGGCGCTCTTCCTCTGGGTGATGATATTCAGCGGGCCAGTCTCCACCACGGCGGAAACCTTGCTGTTCGTCGGAATGTGTGCCGTGATCAGCATTGGCGCACTCATGGTGATGGCCGGATTTTATATGATCCAGCCAAATCAGGGCGCAGTTATCACGCTTTTCGGGAAATATAACGGGACAGACCGGAAGGAGGGCCTGCGCTGGATCTGGCCGTGGATGATGCGCAAGAAAATTTCCGTTCGTGCGCATAATGTCCATTCTGACAAGGTGAAGATCAACGACTTGCGCGGCAATCCGATTGAAATTGCCTGCAATGTTGTCTGGCGTGTGTCGGATACGGCGCAGGCGGTATTTGATGTGGATGATTACAAGGAATTTGTCTCCATCCAGATTGAAGCGGGTTTGCGCACGGTCGGCGCGCGGCACCCCTATGATGATATGAACGAGGATGACCAGACTACGCTGCGAGGCAGTGCTGAAGTCGTCAATTCAGAGCTTCAGATCGAGCTGAATGACCGGCTGCAAGTGGCAGGTATTGTGGTGGATGAGGCGGGCCTGACGCATCTGGCCTATGCACCGGAAATTGCCGGGGCCATGCTCCGCCGCCAGCAGGCGGATGCGGTGATTGCAGCGCGTAAAAAGGTTGTTCTCGGTGCAGTGGGTATGGTTGAGGATGCCCTGAACAAGTTGAGCGTGGATGGTGTCATCGAGCTGGATGATGAGCGCCGCGCTGCCATGGTTTCCAACCTGATGGTTGTTCTGTGTGGTGATCGCGAGGCGCATCCGGTAGTGAATGCCGGAACGCTCTATCAGTAATCGGGCCGAGAAGCATTTGTGATGTCTTCGGAAAAGAAAGCCTTTGCCTTGCGGCTCGACCCGGCGGTTTATGATGCGGTGGAGCGTCTGGCCGCTGCGGAATTACGCTCCGTCAATGCTGAAATGGAGATATTGCTTCGGGATAGTCTGGCTGGACGCGGCATTGAAGTGGCGCGCACCAGCATACAGCGCCGCAGGGGGCGTCCAAAATCCGGGGCGACCAGAGCGGACTAAATCTGAATTTAACCGCAATGCTGCAGGGTCAATGCTGCAGGGTCACGGCCATGTGTCCAATGAGGCCTGACCCTGACAGCATCCCGCTCTATTTTTATTGCGGCCTATTTTTCTATTTTTATTGCGGTGTGATCTTTTACGAAAAACCTGTTCCCACTTTTTCGCGAAAAGCTTTAATCCTTTGATTTTTCGTCAATGATAGTTGCTTCCTGCGGTGGGCGTGGGGGCGGCATGGTCGCTGTGCGATTGCCGGTTTTCAGATAGGTGTCAAACCAGTCCAGCATACGCAAATTGTAATCATAGCGCGCAGCAGCCTTGCTATTGCCATGACCTTCACCCGGATAAAACACCAGACGCA
>JBKEEC010000158.1:0-3763 GCA_047975785.1 Sphingomonadaceae bacterium
ACGATATGCGGGCGCCCTTCGGCCACCTTGTTGACCCGCGTAACCGCCAGACCCTGTTCAGCCAGATAGCTTTGTGTTCCTCCGGTTGCGACCACCGAGAATCCCTGCTCAATCAGGCAGCGGATCGGTTCCACCAGATGCACTTTGTCGCTATCTTTCACCGAAACAAACAATGTTCCGCCCTCTGGCAGCATCATGCCGGCACCCATTTGCGATTTCAGGAAAGCAATCGGGAAATTGCGGTCAATGCCCATTACTTCTCCGGTAGATTTCATCTCTGGTGAAAGCACCGGATCGGAGCCGGGGAAACGCGCAAAGGGGAATACCGCTTCCTTGACGGCCATATAGTCAATATCCCGGCGGATGGACGGCAGATCAACCAGTTTTTCTCCCGCCATGACCCGCGCGGCAATCTTGGCTACCGGACTGCCTACTGCCTTGGCGACAAATGGCACGGTGCGGCTCGCCCGCGGATTGACCTCAATCAGGTACACCTCGCCATCCTTGACCGCGAACTGGACATTCATCAGCCCGCGCACACCCAGAGCCATAGCCAGCGATTCTGCCTGACGCTCCATTTCCTCGACAATGTCTGACGGCAGGCTGTAAGGTGGCAAAGTGCAGGCACTGTCACCGGAATGAACGCCCGCTTCCTCAATATGTTGCATAACACCGGCAATCACGACCTGTTCACCATCACACAGGGCATCAACATCGCACTCTACCGCATCGCGCAGATATTGATCAATCAGCACCGGGCTTTCTCCCGATACATTCACAGCCGTAGCGATATAATTATCAAGCTGGGCTTCGGAATCCACGATCTCCATCGCCCGCCCGCCCAGAACATAGGACGGACGCAACAATACCGGATAACCAATAGTGCGAGCCACAGCGGCAGCCTCATCCCGGCTGCGGGCAATGCCATTGGCAGGCTGTTTCAAACCCAGCCGGTTGACCAGTTTGGCAAAACGCTCCCGGTCTTCTGCCAGATCGATTGCATCCGGACTGGTGCCCAGAATAGGGATTCCCTCATCTTCAAGCGCCTGCGCCAGCTTGAGCGGAGTCTGCCCGCCAAACTGCACGATAACGCCAACCAGCTCGCCATTTGTCATTTCAACCCGCAGGATTTCCAGCACATCCTCAGCGGTCAGCGGCTCAAAATAGAGCCGGTCAGACGTATCGTAATCGGTCGAGACGGTTTCCGGATTACAATTCACCATGATGGTTTCATATCCGGCTTCTTCCAGCGCGAAACAGGCATGGCAGCAGCAATAATCGAACTCGATCCCCTGCCCGATCCGGTTCGGCCCGCCCCCCAGAATCACAATCTTGCGCCGGTCGCCCGGATCGGATTCATCCTCGGCCTCACCAAATCCGGGCACCTCATATGTTGAATACATATAAGGCGTAATCGCCTCGAATTCGGCAGCGCAGCTATCAATCCGTTTGAACACCGGATTGACTCCGAGCTTGCGCCGAAGTTCACGAACTTCTGCTGCACTGGTGGCGCCAGCCATGGCCTGAAGCGCGTCATGCAACAGGCCTGAGCGCCTTGCCTGCGTTTCCCCCAATCCACCGGCAACGCCCACGGAACGCACGGCAAGCGTGGCAAGGCGGCGGTCGGAAAAGCCCATCGCTTTCAGCCGGCGCAGATTCTGTGCATCACCGGGCAGGCCATCTGCATTGATGCGTTTTTCTTCGGCAATGATTTCTTCTATCTGGCGCAGAAACCACGGGTCAACGCTGGTAATCGCGTGCACATCGTCCACGGAAAATCCTTCGCGGAAAGCCTGTGCAATCTGCAATAAACGCTCTGGCGTCTGGCGAGCGAGCGCGGCAGTAACTGCCTCTTTGCCCGCGCCTTCCAGCTCCACCACGCGGTTAAACCCGTCGAGGCCGGTTTCCAGACCGCGCAAGGCTTTCTGCACACTTTCCTGAAAGCAACGGCCGATAGCCATGACTTCACCCACCGATTTCATTGCGGTGGAAAGCTCTGCCTTGACCCCTTTGAACTTTTCAAAGGTGAAGCGTGGAATCTTGGTAACGACGTAATCAATCGTCGGTTCAAAGCTGGCAGGTGTTGCGCCTGTGATCTCGTTCGTCACTTCATCCAGCGTATAGCCGACCGCCAGCTTGGCAGCGACACGGGCAATCGGGAATCCGGTCGCCTTGGATGCCAGCGCGGATGATCGCGATACGCGCGGATTCATCTCGATCACAATCAGGCGGCCATCGCGCGGATTAACCGCAAACTGCACATTTGATCCGCCTGTTTCCACACCGATTTCGCGCAATACCGCAATACTGGCATCGCGCATGATCTGGTATTCCTTGTCCGTCAGCGTCAGCGCCGGAGCGACAGTAATGGAATCGCCGGTATGGACCCCCATCGGATCAACATTTTCAATCGAGCAGATGATAATGGCGTTGTCGGCGCGATCGCGCACCACTTCCATTTCATATTCTTTCCAGCCGAGCAGGGATTCCTCGATCAGAACCTCCGTTGTAGGGCTGGCATCCAGTCCGGCACGCACAATCGCTTCAAACTCGGTGCGGTTATAGGCAATGCCGCCCCCTGTTCCGCCAAGCGTGAAACTGGGGCGGATAATGGCCGGCAGGCCGGTTTTCTCAAGCACCGCAAAGGCTTCATCCACGCTATGCGCCACGCCGCTGCGGGCGCTTTCCAGCCCTATGCTGTCCATCGCCTCGCGGAAACGCTGGCGGTCTTCCGCCTTGTCGATCGCATCGGCATTGGCACCGATCATCTGAACGCCGAATTTTTCCAGCACACCCATTTTATCAAGATCAAGCGCACAATTCAGCGCCGTTTGCCCGCCCATGGTCGGCAACAGGGCGTCGGGCCGTTCTTTCTCGATTATTCTGGCGACGATTTCCGGGGTGATCGGCTCGACATAGGTGGCATCCGCCATTTCCGGATCGGTCATGATCGTGGCCGGATTGGAATTGACCAGAACCACCCGGTAACCGTCTTCCTTCAGCGCCTTGATCGCCTGCGTGCCGGAATAATCAAACTCGCAAGCCTGCCCGATAATAATCGGACCAGCGCCAATAACGAGGATCGAAGAAATATCAGTGCGTTTGGGCATCAGGATGCTACCTTGGTATTTTCAGGCGTAAACAGGCGCGATAACGGACGAACAGGGCTAACAGGCTCAATCACCTCATCATCCCCACGAATTTTTCAAACAGATAGAAACTGTCCTGCGGCCCCGGCGAGGCCTCAGGGTGATACTGCACCCCGAATGCCCGCTTGCCCGTAATGGCTATGCCGCAATTGGAGCCATCAAACAGGCTCCGGTGCGTTTCCATCACGCCATCAGGCAAACTGGCGCTATCGACGGCAAAGCCATGATTCATACTGGTGATCTCCACCAGCCCTTCACTCTCGCCCCATATGCCGCCCACACGCTGCACCGGGTGGTTCGCTCCGCGATGGCCCTGATACATTTTTGCAGTCTTTGCGCCCACGGCAAGACCCAGCAACTGATGCCCAAGACAAATGCCGAAAAGGGGCATATCGCGCTCCAGCAGGGCGCGGATAACCGGCACAGCATATTCAGCCGTTGCCGCCGGATCGCCCGGCCCGTTAGACAGGAAAACACCGTCCGGCTCCAGCGCCAGAATTTCCTCCAGCGAAGCCTGCGCCGAAACCACTGTTACCCGCGCACCTGCCCGCACCAGATTGCGCAGGATATTGTCCTTGATGCCGTAATCTATGGCGACCACATGGATGGGGGCA
>JBKEEC010000159.1:0-7021 GCA_047975785.1 Sphingomonadaceae bacterium
ATGGCTGAAGGTTCAAATTGATACCTCGGCCCCTGTTGTAAAGCATAGCTAACCCATTGAAACAAATGGTGGGCGTAGGAAGAGTTGAACTTCCGACCCCTGCGCTGTCAACACAGAGCTCTACCACTGAGCTATACGCCCGATCCATTTGTAACTGCCTGAACAGCAGGCGCGCCCTTTAACCGGACAAATGGCCAAGCGCAAGAGGCCAAATGCGACAGATTTGATCAATCAGTTTGAGGCTATCGCCTGATCCTGAAATACGCGTTCCACCTCAAGCACCAGATCCTTGAGGTGAAAAGGTTTGGACAACATACGGGTTTGCGGCTGTTCTCGGCTGGCCTTGAGAGCAACAGCGGCAAAGCCGGTGATAAACATTACTTTTGTCGCAGGGCTGATATCATTGCAGCGTTGGGCAAGCTCGATCCCGTCCATTTCCGGCATGACAATATCCGACAGCAGCAAATCATAATGATTGCTTTCCAGCAACGGCACAGCCTCTGTTCCACGATCGACTGAAGTGACTGTATATCCGGCCTTTTCAAGCGCGCGCGCCAGATAGGCACGCATCACAGCATCATCTTCGGCCAGCAGGATGTGCAGATTGGTTCGGGGTTCGTGCATCAAGGCTGCATAGCCGAATTGGATTAAGAAATCCTGCACTTCTTGTCAGTGATCTGTTTTGACACAACAGGAAAAGGGGCGCAGCAAGGCAGGGATGAACAAGCGACAGATAGCGGCGCATGATTCGGCCATTCAGGGTGGGATAATTCCGGGAAGCGGAGAGCCGGCATGGACATTGATTCGCCGCACCGGCTTGCCTATTCCCGTGATTATTGCCGCCCCTCATGGAGGCCGGGCCTATCCCGACGCTGTTCTCCATAATATGCGCAGGGCACAGCCTTCCATGCTGCGGCTGGAAGATCGCTATATTGACCTTGTGGCTCAGGCTGTCATGCGGCGGACGGGGGCTGTCTTGCTGGAGGCGCACGCCCCCAGAGCAATCCTGGATCTGAATCGTGCCGAAGATGATCTTGATCAGGGTATGATCAAGGGACGGATTGAAAAAGGGGGCGTTCATTCGCTTGCGAATCGCCGGGCGCGCAATGGGCTGGGGCTGATTCCCCGCAGGCTCTCCGGCATTGGCGAGATATGGAAAAGCCGAATCCCTCTGGATGAATTGCAGGCCCGTATTGAAGGGATTCATATACCCTATCACAATGTTTTGTCACAGATTCTTGAGGAATTGCGGGACAGGTGGGGTGCCGCTCTCCTGATTGATCTGCACTCCATGCCACCTTTGGCGAAAAAGACACCGGACGATATTCCGCCGCAATTTGTGGTAGGAGATCGTTTCGGCGCCAGCTGCGATGCCGGACTTGTTGCCCGTGCCTTGCGCAGCTTTGCGGCCAGAGGGTGGCTGACGGCACATAATCGCCCCTATGCTGGCGGTTATGTGCTTGATCGACATGCCAATTCTTCGCGCGGAATATTTGCCCTGCAACTGGAAGTGTGTCGATCTCTTTATCTGGATCACAGATTGGCCGAACCGGGGGAGGGGATGGAAGAAATTGCCGACCTTATATCCGGTCTGGTGCGTGAACTGGCGGGAGAGGTTGCCGCTCTGGGCCGCGATTCAGGGCTTTCTCTTGCTGCAGAATGATGGGGTTTGCAGAATGTCGGGCCATCAAAACAAACGGAAAGAGCAACAAAAAACCACCTCGTGCAAAGCACGAGGTGGCCAAGGTTCAGGGAGGAGGTGCATAAAATGCACCAACCCGATAACGCCATGAGGGATGCGTTACCGAGTAACATATAGATAGTCCGGTCAGAGACGGGTTTCAACCCCTGAACGCTACAGGCAATATGAAATTGGCGATATTTTGCAGCACTGCCGCCGACGAGGCGAAATGGAGAATCTGCCTCGTCGAATTATAGCATGATGCGAAAAATGACGCCTGATTTTACCGGAAAACAATGCAAGAACAAAGATGTATGGCGGTGTGCGGGATTCAGCCTCTTTGCACACCGTCACAGGTTACGAGTTAACAAGCTGGGGGGCGGTGCCCTGATCTGCCTGACGGGCAAAAATTACACGCATCAGACCTAGCGAAAACAGATGTGCGTTTATCAATGCCAGAATCCCGTTCTGATTCCATGTGCGAAGCAGATCGCCGCGCAATTCCTGAAACTTTTCCTGATTGATCATCTGGAAACCTCGATAAACGAAGGGTTTATCGGGATTGTCATTCGGCGTGATGGCAATTTCACCTTCCATCAGCAGATCATGCTTTTTCAGTTCTTCGATGAAGGATTGTGTCCGCGCGCCCGCCTCTTCAAACCTCTGGCAGAATTCCAGCACGCCATTAGTTGCATCCGTTGGCTGCCCTTCATCGTTAAAAAGTGCCTGCCCTTCTTCAAAATCGCCCAGTGATTCGGCACTTGGGTCAAAGCATAGCGAGAGTTCTTCACTATTGGGCTGCAGCTTTGCAAGCAGGAAAGGATAGCGTCTGATATAGGCCGGAACATAAACCGGCTCAGCGATTTTGCCTTCCTTGTCTACGAAGGTGTTTACGCCTTCATTCAGGCCCATCAGTACCAGGGGAAGCGGGTTGTCCCCTGAGGAAAACACAATCGGATAGTCCCGCTGTGCCTCGACAAATTCTTCCGCAGTACTCGGAATGGCGTGCTGGCTGGAAAGCCACGGGGCAGCATTGAGGGGGCGGACATTCCATTTGCCATGATCGCGACTGTTGAGAGGCATCAGGTCATTGTAAAACAGGGGCAGGTTAGGTTGCGGCGCACTAGCCATCAAATGTCTCCGTAAAAAGTCGTTCTGAATTGGTCATTATTATGAGTGTTTCAATATGTGTCGTGACGCGCGGCTTTAGGAGGCAGGGACAGACTGCGCAAGGTTTACGAGCTTTCCCGGATTGAGGATATTTTGCGGGTCGAGTGCCTGCTTGATCTGCCGCATGATCCGAAGCCTTGCCGGATCAGTCAGACGCGCCAGTTCATCCACCTTGATCTGCCCAATTCCGTGTTCGGCACTGATGGAACCACCCCATTTTGTTACCAGATCATGCACCAGACGGCTGACGGCCTTGCCTTCGGTCGTTTCCCATTCCTGCGCCGGGGCACCAGCGGGGGCGAGAACGTGAAAGTGAACATTCCCGTCGCCCAGATGACCAAAGGCTATCGCTGTTGTTCCGGGAAAGATTCGCTCCACTTCGGGCACAGCCATATCTACAAAATCTGCCATTTGTGCCACGGGAACAGATATATCGTGTTGCATGGCGGGGCCAAGAGCCCTTTCAGCCGGGGCAACAGTTTCCCTTATCAGCCAGAAATCTTCTGCCTGACGCTCGTTCGCAGCGATAACAGCGTCCTGGACAAGTCCTGTATCCATGGCATGGGAGAGAACAGTCTCTGCCCGTGCTTGCATATCTGCATTCTGCCCTTGCGAAACTGCCAGCTCTATCAGAATGTGCCATGAATGCGGGCCTTCAAGGGGGCTTCGCGCATCGGGCAGATAGGACATTACTGCATCATGGCTGTGCTGTGGCAGCACTTCAAATCCTTCCAGAATGTCACCCAGTTCAGCTTCGCATATCAGCAGCAATTCGCGTGCGTTGGAAAGCCTGTCCGTCCCGGACCAGATTACGTAGCGGTCAGCGATTTCGGGTAAAAGACGTAGCCTCGCACGGGTAATAATTCCCAGAGTCCCTTCCGAGCCGATCAGAAGTTGTTTGAGATCAAAGCCGCGATTGTCCTTTTTCAGTGCGTCCAGACTGTGAAATATGCTGCCATCTGCCATCACCGCTTCGACGCCTAGAACCTGATGGCGCATGACCCCGTGCCGCAACACCTGTGTCCCGCCAGCATTGGTGGCAATAAGCCCGCCGACAGTTGCCGACCCCTTGCCACCCAGAGTAAGCGGGAAGCGGAGATGATGACTGTGTGCGGCTTCGTGCAGATCCTGCAGCACCACGCCGGCATCACATACCACTTGCTGTGCCTGCTTATCGACAGGATAAATTGTGTTCATCCGGCGCAGGGACAGAATGATCGCATTGCCGCTGTCATCGGGGGTTGCGCCACCGGACATCCCGCTATTTCCGCCTTGCGGAACAATGGCGATGCCATGATCTGCGCACAGACGCACCAGATCTGCAACCTGTTGTGTGGATTCAGGCGATGCCATGGCGATTGCCCGCCCGGTATATCGGCCGCGCCAGTCTGTTAGCCAGGGAGCCAACAGGTCGGGGTCTTGCGTCAGACCTTTAGGACCAAGCAGGAGCTGTGCCTGAGCGAGAAAATTGTTTTGTGCATCCATGCTCAAAGTGATTATGCACTATAGCAGTGTGCGTAAAGTTTGAATCATGCACATCGCTCTATCTGTTTGTTGTCGCTTTTCTTTCGCGGAAGCGAAGCTGGTCATAGATCGTAACCAGTGTCCACTTTTCGTAAACAACTTTAAAATAGTGTCTGTCATGTGGCTTCAACAGATTAAGCGATCGTTCAAGCTGGATATATAAGCTATGTCATTGTGTTCGTCCGTTGCCAGCTTTGCTGTCAGCTATTATGAGGGAGCCGCGATTTCGTGATCCGGCAATGAATAGTTTTTCCATACTTTTCTCACCCCTGATGCTGTTGCTTTCCGGCCATTCTGTCGGCAACGATGATATCCGGGATGATTTCCGGGATGATTTCCGGTCGGAAAGCTGGCAGGCCGAATCTGCGCAACAGGTGCGTATCGAGCACCAGATGACCATTCGCATCTCACCGCATAGTCGAATGCAGGACAGGTCGGATCTGATTTCCCAACTCCCAAGGCAGGAAGTGTCGGCGCATTTTGTCGAGCGTAAATCCGGTAATTGTGTGCCGGCCATGGCGATTTCCGGGGTTCAGGTAGGGCAGGGGAGCAGGCTGATTCTCTTTATGCGTGACCAGCGGATATTCTCGGTCGATCTTGAGAATTCCTGCCGTTCGCGAGATTTCTATTCTGGATTCTATATTGAGCGGAAATCCGATGGCCAATTATGTGCCAGCCGTGACAAACTTCAATCGCGCACAGGCGCAAACTGCAAGATCAGCAGGATGCGCCAGCTTGTTGCTGTCCGGGATTAGAGTGTGATGACAAAAAGTGGGCACCGGTTTTTGTCAAAGACTCACACGACAACAAAAGTATAAAGAGCGGGATGTGATTCTGTTATATGTCATCCCGCTCTAGGGCTTGCGGGCATTATACTGCCCAGACACCTGATTTTTCCCATTTTTCAATTTTTCTGTAGATGGTGGAGGGGCTAAGCCCCAATGACCTTGAGGCAGCAGAAATATTGTCATTATGGCTTGCCAGACGTGTCCGGATGATAATGCGTTCAAGCTCATCCATGGATCGCTCATCCGCAAAATCTGTTACAGGAAGTGAGGGTGGCAAGGATGAATGTGCGGATGATTCCTGTATCCGCGGCTCTTCCCTGACTGGCTGGACAGGGGCAGGGCGCAGGGAATGGAATACAAGTGACCGGCCTGTGCCGAGCACCACGGCACGACGCACGGCATTTTGTAATTCTCGCACATTTCCGGGCCATGATTGCTGCATCAGATAGTGCCGTGCCGTGTCATCCAGCGGATCTAGCTCTCGTGATTCCTCGGCGGCGAACCGTTCGGCAAAGCTTTCGGCAATACGAATAATATCATCGCCGCGTTCACGCAGGGGCGGCAGTTCCAGCGGACTCACATTCAGACGATAAAACAGGTCTTCACGAAAGCGTCCTTCAGCCACTTCTATTGCCGGGTCGCGATTGGTGGCGCAGATAACGCGCACATCAACAGGTTCGGGACGACTGGCACCGACACGCTGGATCATACCCGTTTGCAGGAAGCGCAGTAATTTGACCTGAAGATTGAGCTGCATTTCGCATATCTCATCAAGGAATAATGTTCCTCCATCAGCCTCTTTTGCAGCGCCGATGCGGTTTTCCAACGCACCTGTAAACGCACCTTTTACATGGCCGAACAGCTCTGATTCGAGTAAGTTTTCAGGAATTGCACCGCAATTGATAGCGACAAAAGGCTTGCCGGCACGCTTGCCACTGCGATGAATAGCGTCGGCTGCGACTTCTTTGCCGGTGCCGCTTTCCCCGGTGATAAAGACTGTCGCTTTTGAATCGGCAATATTTTCAATCGCGCTGTAAACGGCCTGCATCAGCGGTGAATCACCGACAAAACCCTGAAAGCTGCCACGCTTGCGGGTGGAGCGGACGGCCTTGACCTCTTTTGCCAACTGGCGACGTTCGGTTGCATTGCGTACCGTTGTCAACAGCCGGTCATTATTGATGGGTTTTACCAGAAAATCATATGCGCCAAGCCGCATGGCCTCCACCGCCCGGTTGAGCGAGCCATCTGCAGTAATGACTATCACACTGGTATCGGCCAGAACCTGCTCATGGATGCGGAGCAGGTCCAGCCCGTTCGCATCGGGCAATTGCAAATCCAGCAGGATGACTTCGGGGAGGGGGCTTTCGGTAAAATAACGCTCTGCTTCTGCGCCGGTTCCGCAAAGGTCTGCCGTGTATCCGGCTGAACTGAGCTGGGCGGCATAACCCAGTGCCAGTGATGCACTGTCTTCAACAATCAGGATGTGTGGCTGGCTCATCAGGGTCAGGCCCTGTCTTTCGGAATAATATGAAAGCGTGCATATGTCGGGTCGCCCCCGGAAAGCCAGATGACTTTTCGATCATCACCGAAATGGGCCAGGCATCCACGCACCAGCCCGCAGGCACTATGGGCAAAGGGCCTGTGGGAACGGTATTCCACCACAGCCGCACCGTCCTCAAGAGTCATGGCCACTTCTGGCGGGCTTGCATCCGGATTGAGGGCAACAACCTGCTCATGAATATGGGGGCCGACTTCGCTCAGAAGGTGGTCGGAGGTTTCATATCTGGAAATGAGCTCCGGATAGAGGATGGCAAAACGGCCAAAGAGCCATTCGCCAAAGTTCTCGCATAATATATCC
>JBKEEC010000160.1:0-32997 GCA_047975785.1 Sphingomonadaceae bacterium
AGCAGCGTTACATGGATCATGTGAGCGACCTGTTTCTGCGTGGGCTGGCACCCTGACAGATCAGGAATTTTCCAAAAACCTGACGGTTTTTATTCAACTCTCTACTGAGCGTTGCGATCAAAAGTCATTTGGCGGGCCGGTAACTCGACCCAGGGTAGCTTTGTCTCTGTCCAGACACTGACTGCCGGAACCATATCGCCAGGATGATCGAGCGTTCCGGCTTTTACGATCACCATGCCCTGATTGTCAGCCTGTTCGGAAAAGATTGGCGAGCCGCACTGGCCGCAGAATTTGCGGTAAAGCAAGGCGCCGGATGCCGTATTGGTATCTTCATAAATACTCAGATTGCCAGAATAGTTCACGTCATCTGCCTTGACGAGCAGATTGACGGAAAAAGCACTGCCGGACTGCTTTTGGCAATTGGTACAGTGGCACTGCGCCACCACCACCGGTTTGCCACTGATGGAATATCGCACAGCACCGCAATTGCATCCGCCTTCAATTGTCATTTTCTGTTTCCTTTTTCGAAAGAGTGTATCGAGCGCGAAAGCCGTCAAAAAGGATGCGCAAGGTTTCTACAAACAATGTCTCGTCATCATCGGGAGCAAGTTGCAGGGCCTTGGCAAGATGAGGAAACCGGGTTTTGTCAAAATCAGGCATGGCCGGGGAGTGATGTGCAATGGCCGCAGCTTCAAACAGGGAGGCTCCGTAGGTCAGTTTTTCCAGTGCATCGAGCACGGCGGCCTGATGTTCTGGCGGATAGGGGCAATTGGACAGAGTTTTCTCATAAGCAGGCAGCATCAGGCTTCGGGGGAAAAAGCGCAGCATAAGCGGGGCTGCATTGGCATGATGCAGGATTACGCGTCGGGTTGCCAGCGCAAGGTCAATCAATTGATCCTCCCAGTCCGCATCGGCATGATAGGATTCGCCGACTTCACGCAGCAATTCCTTGGCGACCATCTGGAGCAGTTCTTCCCTGTCCTTGATATGATAATAGAGGGAGGGAGCTTGCACGCCAATTTCACGTGCTACGGCCTGAACGCTGAGCCCGACGATCCCGCGTTCATCAATAAGTTTGACCGCAGCCCTGACTACAGCCTCGCGACTGATAAGCGGCTTGACAGGGCGGCCTGGCCCCTGTCTTCTCTTTGGCTTGGTTACAGCCATTTTCTTCCCTTAATGACTTCACGACGAATGCACATATGCAATTATGATGAGTGACATTGAATGGTCAAACTTTATGATCTGAAGTTTATCTTATAACATTTGATTACGGCGTCAATTTCTGTAATCTATCGCCATTAGGAAAAACTGGACAGGATGAGAAGTGGTGGATTTTTCTGAAAATTATACCCTGACAATCGATGGAAAGGCAGTTTCAACCAGGAAGCAGGTTGAGATTATCAACCCGGCAAGTGGAAAGGCTTTCGCCACAGCGCCCGATGCCGGTCAGGCGGAGCTTGATCTGGCTGTTGACGCAGCGCAGCGCGCACTTCCCGCATGGCAGGCGTTGGGGTGGGAAAAGCGTCTTGAAATTCTGATCGCAGCCGCCATGGCCATTGATCCTCACTATGATGAATTTGCAGCTCTTTTTACAGCAGAGCAGGGGCGTCCGCTGCCTATGGCAAAGGGCGAGGTCCAGATGGGTGCCTGGTGGTTGAAATCCGTGGCGCGGCAACAGATCGAGGATGAAATTGTCGAGGATAGCGATCAGCGCACGGTTGTCGTCCGGCATATTCCACTGGGTGTTATTGCGGGGATTGTGCCCTGGAATTTCCCGTTCCTGCTGGCTATCTGGAAAATTGCACCTGCCCTTATTGCCGGAAATACCATGGTGTTGAAGCCATCGCCCTTTACACCGCTTTGCTCCCTTAAACTGGCAGAGCTGTGGCGAGATATTCTTCCGCCGGGAGTTTATAATGTTGTGTCGGGAGGAGATGTCTTAGGGCCGATGATGACTTCCCATCCTGGTTTCGCAAAAATCAGTTTTACCGGTTCTACAGCTACCGGAAAGAGAGTAATGGAAGGCGCATCCCGTGACCTGAAGCGGATTACGCTGGAACTTGGCGGCAATGATGGCGCTATTGTAATGCCTGATGTAAACCCCAAGGAGATCGCGCAGAAGCTTTTTGACGGATCATTTTATAATACTGCCCAGGTATGTATCGCGACAAAGCGCTTGTATATTCATGAAGATATTTACGATGCCGTGCGCGATGAAATGCACCGGATAGCCAAAGAAGCCGTTGTCGGAGATGGAAGCCAACAGGGCGTAATGTTTGGCCCTTTGCAAAACCGGCAGCAGTTTGATCGGGTGAACAAACTTGTTGATGAGGCGCGTGAACAGGGTCTGGTGTTGCTGGAAGGCAGCAAGGTTCCGGATAATGGCGGCTATTTTATTCCTTTGACACTTGTGGACAATCCGCCCGAAAATGCGCCAGTAGTGACCGAAGAGGCTTTTGGCCCGATCCTGCCGCTGCTCAGGTTTTCCGATGTTGATGATGCAATCGCGCGGGTCAATAATTGTAATTACGGTCTGGCTGGTGCTGTATGGTCAAATAATATTGATGAGGCCGTTGCGATTGCAGAACGGATGGAAACAGGCACAGTCTGGATCAATGACAATTTGCAAAATGGCCCTCACATTCCTTTTGCCGGGGCCAAACAATCGGGCTTCGGGGTAGAAAATGGCGCTGAGGGTCTGCGTGAATTCACCTTCCCGAAAGTGATTTTTATACCGAAAGTAGCGACAGCGTAACCGGAGTCTGAAGCACGAAGACTGCAGCGCCGGACATTTCCTCCCGGTCCAGGCGTGCATGTCTTTGTTCTATAGCGGCGAGGGGGGGCGAAACGTCATCCCTTGCCGCTATAATAATAGCTACGTGAACTGCCACAGATGCAGCGGGTCGCCTGAAACGATCAGGCCTGATATGCCCACTGGCTCTGCGGATGGGTCCGTAAGTCGGGCAAGGGCCGCCGTGTCATCCCCCTGAATATGTGCGAGTGTCCGTTTGCCTGCAGGGGTTAAAGCAACAATTACACCCTTACGAGGGCTTCCGTCTCGCCTGTATAATATGGTGAAACTTTCGATCGCGGCTGGGCCGGTATAGTCTCTTGCCAGTTCCGGAACAGGGCCTCGCGATTCATCTGCCTGGGCCTGAAAGTCATAGGATCGCGGGAAAGCAGCCGCTTCAATGGGCGCTGAGCTGACCACAATGGAATGATTATGTGTCGCATATCCTCCATTGGCGAAGAGAAGCCCCGTTCCGCCATTGATACGCAGACGGTCAGACATGCTGGCAATGGCATGGCTCATATAGTTCCCGATAGGACCGCCGCCAAAAGTCAGGCCGCCAAAAACCGTTGCGGGTTTGTCCAGAGGCCAGTCAATGACCCTGCGGGCTAGTTTGGGGATGCAGGGGAAACAGCTATATAATTCGACCATATCGAGCTGGTCGGGGGTAATTTCGTTCAATGCCAGAGCAGTGCGGATCGACACTTCCATGCTGCTGCTGCGATTATAGGTGGCCCGCATGAGCGGGCTGTTTGGCTCATGTGCGGCCGCGCCATTGCCAACATAAATCCATTTGTCTTCGGCAATGCCCCGACGGCGGGCTTCGCCCACACTGGTCACGATGAAGGCAGCGCCCTGATTGACGGAACTATTGGCTACCATCAGCTTGTTATAGGGATAGGCAATAGGCCGGTTTTTTTCTGAAGCCGTGATTATTTCCTGCGAAGAAACAGCTTTATGCAGCCAGGCGTTTGCATTGCTGTCGGCAACTTGCGAAAAGAGCTCCCAGATCCGGCCACTTTCTTCCTGCGCTTCCGCAAAGCTTTGTCCAAGTGCTGCGCGCATCCCGTTTTCGTACAGGGGATAGACATCCACCGGCGCAACAAGCCCATAGGACTGTGCATAGCTTGGCTTGCGTCGCTGGGCGGCCTTTCGTGTTGCATCGAGTTTTTCGCCCTTGCGGGCGGCAGCCAGTGCACCAGCGGTTCGCAGGGCTTCCGCCCCTGCAATCAGGGCAATGGAAATTTCTCCGGCACCGATACGGTTAGCAGCTTCGTTCAGCAGGAGAACCGGGCTATCGCCGTTTGGTCCTTCACTCTGGAACCGGGCGGGTGGTGTAATATCGAGTGCCTCGGCCAGCGGCTCGCTGGAGTCATGTATCTCGCGAAAACCGATCTGCTGCACGGTCGCCAGCATTTCAGCATCTTTGATCAGCGCCGCGCCTGCATCCGTTTCCGCCTTGCGCAAGGCGGCATTCATCAGGGCAACCGGGTCAAGCCCCTGAGTGGGTATCTCAGGACGATCATTGATCTGGCCGGTGCCAACGATAATCGGCAGAGTGTCAGAGTTCATCATACAATTCCCTATTTTGCCTGCCATACGGGTGGCCGCTTTTCAGCAAAGGCACGTGGGCCTTCGCGGGCGTCAGAAGATGACATGACTATTTTGGCTTCGGCCCGGTTGGCACTCCAGAATTTTTCGTCACTTTCTATGCGGCCTTCCTGGATGCCCATGGCGATCCGTTTGCTTGACTGCACAGACAGGGGGGCATTGGCCGCGATTTTGTTTGCCAGATCCTGAGCTGTTTCCATTAACTGATCCAGCGGAACCACACGATTGGCGAAACCCAGTTCCATGGCCTTTTCTGCGGAAAATGGTTCACCGACCAGCAGCACTTCCATTGCAATTTTGGCGGGGAGTTGCTGCACGATACGGAACGCGCCTCCTGCTGCAGCAAACAAGCCGCGCTTGACTTCAGGCAGGCCGAATTTCGCGTGATCCGCAGCGACGACAAGATCGCAGGCAAGAGCCAGTTCGGTGCCACCTCCAAGGGCGAATCCATTTACCGCAGCAATCAGGGGTTTGCTGATCGGATGACGGACAACGCCCGCAAAACCCCAGGAACGCATGGTCCGGTCTTCCGGCTCCAGCCTTTCACCACGGGCAACAGCTTTCAGGTCTGCGCCTGCACAAAAAGCCTGATCACCTTCACCTGTCAGGATGACAACACGAATCTCAGGGTCATTTTCAGCCAGTTCCAGAGCCTTGCCCAGTCCTTCATGAACAGCCGCATTAACGGCATTGCGTGCTTCAGGGCGGTTTATCCGCACAATCAGGACATGCCCTTTGCGTGTGGTAATGACGGCTTCGCTCGACTGCTGTTCCATAGTGATCTATTCCTTCCCGACTTTGTTTCTTGCAGAGAACACTCACTTTATCTAATAATATTCGATAAAGGTTTTTCGATACTGATCAAGGGGGAGTTGAACCATGACTATCAAGACCGATCTTTCCGGGCTGACGGCTCTTGTAACAGGGGCATCCAGTCAGGGTTTTGGCGCACATTTTGCACGCGTTCTGGCCAACTCCGGTGCTGAAGTGATCGTCGCTGCACGGCGCAAGGCCCCGCTTGATGCGCTAGTCGCCGAGCTGGTTGCTGATGGAGCGCGGGCGCGGGCGGTGACCATGGATGTTTCCGATGCTGCGAGCGTGGAACAGGCCATGGCCGAGGCGGGGCCGCTGGACATTGTCGTGAATAATGCCGGGGTCGAAGCATCATCCAGCGTTCTCGACTTTTCCGAGAAAGAATATGATTATGTTCTTGATATAAATCTCAAGGGCGCCTGGCAGGTCGCTACCGAAGCGGCCCGCCGGATGAGGGACGCAAAAAAGGCCGGCTCCATCATCAATATCGCTTCCATAACAGGCTATGGCGTAATGAAAGGCGCTGCGCCTTATGGCATTTCCAAGGCAGGGGTACTGCATATGACCCGGCATCTGGGATGCGAACTTGCGCGTTTTGGTATTCGCGTCAACTCGATCTCGCCAGGATATTTTCTGACAGATCTGAACCGTGAATTTCTTGAATCCGGGCCGGGTGAGGATTTGCGGATGCGCATTGCCATGCGCCGGTTTGGCGAGTTCCCAGATCTTGACGGTGCCTTGCTGTTGCTGGCCTCGCCTGCCTCGGCCTTTATGACCGGCAGCGATATCGTGGTGGATGGAGGACACCTGCTTTATCCTCTTTGATGAACGGTCAGCACAGACATATGATCTAAAGGCCCATGATTTTTGCGATAATATTGCGCTGGATTTCATTCGATCCAGCGTAAATGGATGCAGCACGTTCATTGAGATAGCGTAATGGGGCGAGCGTGGCCGAAGCCGGACCTGCATGGCCGCCTTGGGTGTGAGGGTAGGAGACGGGTCCTGCCGGGGAGGCCGCCTGAGGCTGGTAGGCAAGACCATATCTCCCGGCCACCATCATGGCCAGTTCTGTTACTTTTTGCTGGAGCTCTGTCCCACGGATTTTCATGATGGAAGGTGTGGCGGGGTCAGAACCGCCCAGAGCGCGAAATTCAAATATTTCCATCGCGGAAACCTCGATTCGGGCTTTTGCCAGTGCCAGGGCAAAGCTGCTGTCCTGTGCATAGGAGCCGCCCTCATCTCCGGGTGTTTTCCGAGCAGAATCTTCAATTTCGTTCAGATGGATTTGCAGTTCAGGAGCATAGGCGATGCCTCCTCTTTCGAACTCCAGTAAATATTTCGCCACTGTCCATCCATCATTGATAGTGCCGATAACATTGGCTTTGGGAACACGAACACTATCGAGAAAAATCTCGTTCTGAATATGCTCCCCAGTCAGCGAAATCATCGGCTGGACAGTGACACCCGGACTGGTCATGTCGACAAGGATGAACGTGATGCCCTGTTGCGGCCTGTCCAGCGTGGCTGTGCGAACAAGGAAAAACCCCCAATTTGCAGCATGAGCATGGGTGCTCCACACTTTCTGTCCGGTCAGGACAAGATCTTCGCCTTCTTCTATGGCTTTCATCTGCAGGCTGGCAAGGTCAGATCCGGAGCCGGGTTCGGAATATCCCTGACACCAGAAATGTTCGCCGGACAGCATACGGGGAAGAAAATAGGATTTCTGTTGCTCGGTGCCATGTCCGATAATGGCAGGACCGCACATTTGCACACCCATGGGGGAAACGGGTGGCGCTCCTGCGGCCAGACGTTCGCGCTGCCATATATAGCGCTGAGTGACACTCCACCCTGTTCCGCCATATTCTGTCGGCCATGCGGGTGCCACCCAGCCTTTTTCATGAAGGATACGTTGCCATGCCAGTGCCTTGACAGGATCAGCATAGACACTGGTCATCAATGCCCCTGTATGCCGGAGTTCATCTGTCAGTTTGTCATCAAGGAAACCGCGTACTTCGTTGGTGAAGCGCAAATCTTCCTCTGCCCATTCAATATCCATGGTCTTTATTCCCTTCCGACCGTGCGATTGAGCGCGCGCCAGATTATGTTCTTCTGAATTTCTGTTGCGCCCCCGTAAATGGTCTGTGCGCGATCAAAGAGATAAGCACAGCCGCGCGGTGCGGCGAACTGCCAATCGGGTGGAAAGGGAGCCTCCCAGTCAGGAGTTTCCCGGTCAGGACGAACCAGAGAGTAGCGTCCACCAACATCCATCCACAAGGCTGCAATATCCTGCGCCAGTTCCGTGCTCTGGATTTTGAGTGCCGAGATGGCGGCAGGGCTGGCATCACCGGCAAGGGCCCGAATGACAGCCATTTCCAGATTGGCCAGACGAATTTCCAGACGTGCGAGGCGATTGGCAAATACCGGATCACTGATTTTCGGTGTGACGTCCATACCCATGGAGCGATTTGCCAAAAGACGTATTTCTTCCAGATCGGCACATTTGCGCCCAATATGGGCGTAAGACAGGCGCTCATTGCCAAGAAGCACATTGGCATAGTGCCAACCCTGCCCTTCCTCTCCGATACGATTGGTTGCCGCGGTCCGGACATTCTCGAATATGACCTGATTAAGTTCGTAGGACCCATCAATGGAGATTATCGGGCGAATGGTTATTCCAGGGGCGTCCATAGGAACGCATATCATTGATATACCATGCTGTTTTCGTTCTTCGGAAGATGTCCGGACAAGGCAAAAAATCCAGTCAGCCCACTGGGCCCGTGTTGTCCATATCTTGCTGCCATCAAGAATGTAGTCATCCCCGTCGCGTCTCGCTCGCATGGAAAGGCTGGCAAGGTCTGATCCGGCCTCTGGCTCCGAATAGCCCTGCGCCCACATGGTCCGCGATTGAAGAATGTCCGGCAACCAGCGTTCTTGCTGTTCAGCTGTGCCAAAAGCAGCGATGATCGGGCCAATATAAATCAGGGCCATGGGAGTTATTTCAGGGACGCGCGCATATTCCATCTCTCGATTGAAAATATACCGTTCCACCGCATTCCACCCGGGGCCGCCATGTTCTTTGGGCCAGCTTGTTGCCAGCCAGCCACGGGACTGTAATGCGCGCTGCGAGCGGACATGATCCTCGCGGCTAATAATGGACCCGACGCGCCATTTGGCGATCAGGTCTTGCGGATAGTCTTCGGCAAGAAACCGCCGGATCTCTGCCGCAAAATCCTGATGCTTCTGGTTCAGGCCAAGCGTCATTTCCGTCACCCCCATCTCAGGCGCTTTGCGACAATCGGACAAAACGCCGCAGATGGTAATCTGTCGACCCGAAATCATTTTCAATCACCGTGGCACGCTTGAAATAGTGCCCGACAGCGAGTTCATCACTCATCCCCATGCCGCCATGAAGCTGGACAGCATTCTGGCCAATAAACCGGCAGGCATCGCCGACTGTGACCTTCATGGCGGAGACTGCGCTGGCCCTGTCAGCGTCACTTTCATCCAGTGACAGCACAGCCCGGTACACCGCGGAAACGGCCATCTCCAGATGCATGAACATATCCACCATCCGGTGTTGCAAAACCTGAAAACCGGAGATTGCCTGTCCAAATTGATGGCGCTGTTTGGTATATTCGATCGTATCTTCCAGCATTCTGCGCATAATGCCCAGCGATTCGGCACCGATCATGGCTGTGGCCAGATCCATTACTTTTTCAATCAAGGATTCTGCGCCTCCTCCACTGATGATACAGGAATTTTGGGGAAGGGGCGTATTGTCGAAAGTTATATCCGCAGCCATTTTCCCGTCCAGCATCGGATAGGGGGTAAGGCTGACCTTATCCCGCTTCATGTCGGCTACGAAAACTGCCGGCTTCCCGTCTGTCATGGCTGTGAAAAGGATATGTGTCGCCCATGGTGCGCCTGTCACGACCGATTTTGTTCCGGATATATGCCAGGAGTCACCTTGAAGCGAGGCTTGCAAGGCGGGACTGGCTGGGGCGTAACGCTGATCCGGTTCATCCCACGCAAAGGCGTATATGGCCTTGCCGGATACAATATCGGAAAGATCGAAAAGGCTGGCTCCCTGTTCCTTTCCGGCAGTGAGAAAGGCAGGAGCGATAACGGCTGTTTCCAGAAACGGCTCTACAGCCAGGTTACGCCCCAGTTCCTCCATGACGACCATAAGGTCGACGTGGCTGCCTGCCGTTCCGCCAGAAGTTTCAGGAACACAAATGCCCAACAGGCCGAGATCAATTGCCAGACCGGACCAGAGATCACTTCTGAAACCTGTGGCACTTTCAATGCCAGTTCTACGCGATACAAAGTCATTGTTGCGCTCAAGATAGCCCCGGACAGCGGCCCGTAATTGTTCCTGATCATCAGTAAATGTGAGATCCATTGCCCTTCTCCCGTTACACCTGCCTGAATTACTGCACTTTGATAGCACAGCGCGATGGCCCTGTGCCAGAATCCCGTTGACGGCCATAATCTATTTAGTTAATTGCCTGATTGGTTTTTTGATTGCAATCTCGTTTGTTGAATTTATGCCGTTTTTTGTGTGGAGACAGATCCGAAATGGCCTGATCCGTATACTATGCCGGATTTTGCTGTGCAGGAGAGCCCTTTAATGCAGAGTGGTTCAGGAGAATATCAGGAATGTCGGAAGCCTTTATCGTCGCAGCAGCCCGAACCGCAGGTGGCCGGCGGGGTGGTGCACTGGCCGGATGGCATCCGGTGGATATGGCTGGTGCTATCCTGACAGAACTTGTCCGGCGTGTGGATATGGACCCTGCGCAGATAGATGACGTGATCATGGGTTGTGTGGGCCAGGCCGGCGAGCAGTCGCAACAGATTGGTCGTTCGGCTGTTCTGGCTTCGGTGCTGCCTCAAACTGTGCCTGCTGTCACGATCGACAGGCAATGCGGATCATCGCAGCAAGCAGTGCAGTTTGCAGCGCAGGCCGTCATGTCGGGCACTCAGGATATCGTCATTGCAGCGGGCGTCGAAAGCATGAGTCGCGTCCCGATGGGTTTGCCGACCTGGCTGCCTGCAAAGAGCGGGATTGGTGAAGGCCCCTGGCCGCCTAGTGTTCTGGATCAATACGGGGTCAGGGAGTTCAACCAGTTTGTTGGCGCCGAGAAAGTTGCTGAAAAATACGGACTTTCGCGCGATGAACTGGATGGTTACGCGCTTGAAAGTCATCGCCGTGCGGCAAAGGCAACGCAGGATGGGGCCTTTGAAGGAGAAATACTCCCTCTGGCAATCGTGGGTGAAGACGGGGCTACGCATACGCATGATACGGATGAGGGTATCCGGTTTAATGCTTCGCTTGAGCAGATATCATCGGTTGATCCGATCCTTGAAGGTGGCATGGTTTCCGCTGCATCTGCGAGCCAGATGTGTGATGGCGCATCCGGGGTAATGGTTGTCAGCGAGAGGGCGGTCAGGGACCATGGTTTTACTCCGCTGGCCCGTATCCACGCATTTTCTGTTACTGCCGGTGACCCCGTGATTATGCTGGATGAGCCTGTGCCAGCAACACGCAAGGTTTTTGAGCGGGCTGCAATGGAGATGAAGGATATTGACCTGTTCGAGGTCAATGAAGCCTTTGCCCCTGTTCCACTTGGCTGGATCAGGGCGATGGAGGCTGACCCGGACAAGGTAAACTGTCTGGGAGGAGGCATTGCTCTGGGGCACCCGCTGGGAGCCACAGGCACCAAGCTGATGACGACGCTGGTTTATGCCCTCAGAAATCGTCGTTTGCGCTGGGGGTTGCAAACCATGTGCGAAGGCGGCGGCGTTGCCAACGCGACAATAATCGAGGCGCTCTAGCCATGATGTGTCTGAATAAATAATCGGGTGGAGGATGTTTCATGGCAAAGGAATTTGATACACCATTAGGCGGTATTCGCGTGGTGGATGCTGTGCGGGGGGCGATGGCGCCTGTAACGCGCTACCTTGCAGAACTGGGCGCATATGTGGATCGTCTGGACGAAGAATCCGGCGGTGACACGGTCGAAAGTCTGGCGGCCAATCATGGCAAGATCCTGCATCCTTTCGGGCCTGATGCAGCGGAGGCAATCCCTCTTCTGGAAGAGGCGGACATCATCGTTGCTGATGCGGGTCATGGGCTGGATTTCCAGGCTTTGCGGAAGCAGCGCCCCGCACTTGTGACCATGGAGGTGTCCGGGTTTGGTTCGGGCAATAGCCTGTCTGACTGGAAGGAAACCGGTCCGGTTCTCCATGCCCTGTCGGCAGAGCTTTCCCGTTCAGGTATTCGTGGCCGCGCTCCCTTGCTGCCCCCTGGTGATCTGGCACATCAATGTTCGGCTGCTCACGCAGCATTTGCACTGGTTAGTGCGCTCTATCGTGCGCTTGCAACAGGTGCAGGAGCGCATTTCGATTTTTCGGCGCTTGATGGTGCTGTGCAGGCGCTCGACCCCGGTTTTGGCATCAGCGGTAGTGCAACCCTTGGGAAGCCGGTTGGCTTGCTACAGCGCGGCAGACCCCGTCCGGGTTTCCAGTATCCGATCTTTCCCTGCGCGGACGGGCATGTGCGTATCTGCCTGCTGGCAAAGCGGCAGTGGCGCGGAATGTTTGCATGGATGGGGGAGCCGGAGCAGTTTGCCTCTCCTGAATTTGACAAGACGGCCAATCGTTACAAGTCACCGGATTTGCTACCTTATATTGGTCGTTTTGTGGCAGATAAAACCCGTGCTGAACTGGAGGCTGGCGGACAGAAATATGGAGTGCCGCTCTCTGCTCTGCTGACATTGGGTGAATTTGTTGAAAGTGAACATATTGCAGCGCGGGAGGCACTGGTTGATCAGGAGGGTGCGGGCAAGCTTCCTGCCAGTGTTCTGACCATTGATGGAAAACGTGTCGGGGCAACAGGTGAGGGAGTTGCCGTGGACTTTCCGAAGCCGGTTGCTGGCGGTGATCCTGCCCCGTTTGCCGGACTGAAAGTGCTTGATCTGGGCGTGATTGTGGTGGGTGCAGAGCAGGCGCGACTGCTAGGTGATCTGGGTGCTGATGTGATCAAGGTGGAAAGCCGGGCTTTCCCTGATGGTAATCGTCAGTCTTATCTGGATTTTGGAATGTCTGTCAGCTTTGCCGCAGGACATCGCAACAAGCGCAGCCTTGGCCTTGATTTGCGCAGTGATGAAGGTCGCACTCTGTTTTTTGAACTGGTGAAACAGGCCGATATTGTGTGCTCCAACTTCAAACCGGGAACAATGGAAAAGCTCGGTCTCGGTCATGAGGTGCTCAGTAAAGTCAACCCGCGGATTATTGTCTCGGAAAGTTCGGCTTTCGGTGATACTGGCCCATGGAGCAGCCGCATGGGGTATGGCCCGCTGGTTCGTGCTGCAACGGGGCTGACCCTGGCATGGCGCTACCCCGAAGATCCGGACAGCTTCAGTGATTCCATAACTATTTATCCGGATCATGTTGCCGGAAGAATCTGCGCAATGGGTGCAGTGGCACTGCTCATTCGCCGGCTGAGAACCGGAAAGGGAGGAATTTCAAAGGTTGCCCAGTCTGAAGTTATGCTCAGTCAGTTTGCAGCCGATGTTTTGGCCCTGACACGAGGCGAAAGTATTGAAACTGCTCCGGACTGGCCGTGGAACGCTTATCCGGCCATGGGTGAGGATGAGTGGTGCGTTGTCACAATTCGCAGTGATACAGACTGGCAGGCTCTGTGTGATATCATTGGTTTTCACGAAGGTGCAGCCTTGTCTGGTGCCGCTGCACGACTTGCGGAAAAGGCCTCTATTGATGCTGCACTGATGAACTGGCTCGCCGGTCGTGAACCGATGGAGGCGGCTAAAATCCTGCAGGCAGCAGGCGTTCCGGCAGCGCCTATGCTGCGGATCGCTGATCTGCCTGACTTTGACTATTACCGCGAACGGGGGTTCTATCGTCAGGTAGGACACCGTTGGTTGCAGGAAACTGTCACCGCCGAAACCTATATAGTCCCCTCCGATGAGCTGCCAGCCCTGCCCCAGATGGATGCTCCGCTGGCAGGTGAGCAGACGGAAGATATTATTGCAGGGTGGCTGGGACTGGATGACCGGCAGATTGCCAGTCTGGTTGAACGGCAGATTCTTGAGCCGCTTCTGGATTCTACGCGCGCTTCGGCAGAACGATTTATGGCCGAGGCAGTGGCCCGGTGAGAATTTTTCAAACATAAGGATAAACGAATATGGCAGAAGCCTATATCATTGATGCCGTCCGCACACCGAGAGGAATCGGTAAAGCAGGCAAGGGGGCGCTTGCAGAGTGTCACCCGCAACATCTCGCAGCGACCGTGCTAAAGGCGCTTGCATACAGGAACAGCCTGAACACGGCCGATGTCGATGACATTATCTGGTCCACATCTGCACAGCGTGGCCGGCAGGGCGGTGATCTGGGCCGTATGGCGGCACTGGATGCGGGTTACGATATTACCGCTTCGGGTGTTACGCTGGATCGCTTTTGTGGTGGGGGGATCAGCTCTGTGGCCCTGGCTGCCGCGCAGGTGATGAGCGGGATGGAAGACCTTGTCATCGCTGGCGGCACCGAAATGATGAGCTATACAGGTGAACGGGACAAACAGGAGGCTGCTGCCGGGCTGGAGTCCCTGCTGATGGGGGCGCATAATCAGCACCTGGACAAGGTTCATCCCCAGTCCCATCAGGGTATTTGCGCTGATGCAATTGCAACTATGGAAAATATCACTCGCGAGGATCTTGATCGGCTGGGCGCTGAAAGTCAGGTCCGTGCTGCCCGTGCCATTGCAGAGGGTCGCTTCGATAAATCACTGGTGCCGGTCATGGACCATGATGGTAATGTGCTGCTCGATAAAGAAGAGTTCCCTCGTCCGCAAACCACAGAAGAAAGCCTGGCGCAGCTGAAGCCCGCTTTTGAAGGTCTGGCGGATTACGAGTATAATTCTGCCGGAGACACCTTTCGCAAGCAGATCAACCGTCGTTATCCTGATGTCAAGTTTACTGCGGTTCATCATGCCGGGAACAGCTCTGGCGTAGTGGACGGTGCTGCAGCCCTGCTTCTGGCCTCACGGGACTATGCGAAAAAGCATGGCATGAAGCCGCGTGCGCGCATTGTGGCGACTGCCAATATGGGCGATGATCCGACGCTGATGCTTAATGCGCCCGTTCCGGCCGCGAGAAAGGCGCTGGAAAAAGCCGGGCTGACCAAAGACGATATCGACCTCTGGGAAATCAACGAAGCTTTTGCAGTCGTGGCGGAGAAGTTCATCCGTGACCTGGAACTGGATCGGGACGCGGTCAATGTGAATGGCGGTGCCATTGCGCTTGGCCATCCGATCGGGGCCACCGGCTCAATCCTGATTGGCACTCTGGTTGATGAACTGGAACGCACAGGCAAACAATATGGTCTTGCGACTATGTGTGCGGCGGGTGGCATGGCTCCTGCTATCATTATTGAACGGGTTGATGACTTCATCGACTGAAAAGGGGATTATTCATGGAAATCAATGAAAAAACTGTCGCGGTCGTAACAGGCGGGGCTTCCGGTCTGGGCGCAGCAACCGCGCGCGCGCTGGCAGACAAAGGAGCCAAAGTTGCCCTGTTTGATCTCAATGAAGATCTGGGTGAAAAGCTGGCTTCGGAAATCAACGGCCTGTTCTGCAAGGTTGATGTTACAGATGATGCATCGGTTGATGCTGCGTTTGCCAAGGCCCGTGCGGCGCACGGACAGGAACAGGCACTGGTGTGTTGTGCCGGTATTGGCAATGCGTTCAAAACTGCGTCGCGATCAAAAGAAGACGGGGCTATCAAGCATTTCCCGCTTGATGCTTTCAATACGGTTATTCAGGTTAACCTGCTGGGGACATTCCGCTGTGTAGCCAAATCGGCCGCCGGTATGCTGACGCTGGAGCCGGGTGTAGATGGTGAGCGCGGTGCCATGGTGATGACCGCATCGGTTGCAGCCGAAGATGGCCAGATGGGACAGGCCGCTTATTCCGCATCCAAGGGTGGCATTGTAGGTATGACATTGCCTATTGCCCGTGATCTGATGGGCGAAGGCATCCGGATCAACACCATCCTTCCGGGGATTTTCATGACGCCGCTTATGCTGGGTGCTCCGCAGGCAGTGCTTGATGGGCTGGCGGCATCTGTTCCTTTCCCCAAGCGGCTGGGCGATCCGGCGGAATATGCCGGGCTTGCGCTGACCATGCTGGAAACCGGCTATTTCAATGGCGAGGATGTCCGCCTGGATGGCGCTATTCGCATGGCTCCACGCTAGGGATATCATGATGGGCCTGTTTGAAGACGCACCCGCATGGATGGACGATGAACTCGTCATGTTTGACGATTCCGTCAGAAGATTCATAGCGGATAAATTGCCACCCGAACGGCTCGACCAGTGGCGCGAGGAAGGAATCGTTCCTCGCGCCGCATGGGAGGAAATGGCTGAGGCGGGTTTGCTGGGCATTTCTATCGATCCCGATTATGGGGGTGCAGGCGGTGATTTCCGGCATGAGGCCGTTCTGATCCGCCATCTTGGTCTGGCAGGGGCTGAAGGCTTCGGGGTGCCTTTACTTAACGCGATATGTGCCCCCTATATCGATAAATACGGGACCGAAGACCAGAAACGACGCTGGCTTCCCAAACTGGCTTCAGGAGAGTTCATTGCCGCAATTGCCATGACGGAGCCGGGAGCCGGGTCTGACCTTCAAGGTATTCGGACAACTGCCATGCGTAACGGTAACGGGTATCTTCTGAATGGGCAGAAGACATTTATCACCAATGGCCAGCATGCGGATCTGATTATCGTGGTTGCCAAAACCGACCCCGGTGGCGGTAGCAGGGGGATATCCCTGTTTGGTGTTGAAGTAGATGGTCTGGACGGCTTTGAGCGGGGAAGAAACCTCGACAAGATCGGCCTTGAGATGGGAGACACATCCGAGCTGTTCTTTGATGATGTCGCCTTGCCTGCCGATGCCCTGATTGGCGGCGAGGAAGGGCAGGGCATGTATCAGCTGATGAAGGAATTGCCGAAGGAGCGGCTTATCATCGCGCTGGAATGTCTGGCGATGATAGAATCCGCAATGGATGTCACGCTCGACTATGTGCGGGACAGAAAAGTCTTTGGCAAATCCGTTCTCGATTATCAGAACACACAGTTCAGACTGGCTGAGCACAAGACAGAGGCCGTGATTGCCCGTGTCTTTGTCAATGACTGCATGGAGCGGTATCTGGCGGGTAATCTTGACGCAGCCACTGCCAGTATGGCCAAATACTGGTTGTCTGAACGGGCACAGAATATCGTCGATGGCTGTCAGCAGTTCTTTGGCGGATATGGCTATATGAATGAATATCCGATTGCCAGGATGTACAAGGATGTGCGGGTTAAGCGCGTCTATGGCGGGACAACCGAAGTCATGAAACTGCTCATCGCCCGCACTCTGGAAGCATAGGGCGGAAACAGAGGCTGGAAGCACAGGAAGACGGAAAATGGCAAAAGAAGCAACGATTTACCTCGATCAGCAAGGCAAAATTGCGATTGTCCGGCTGAATGATCCGGTTACGCTCAACGCATTGAGTGAAACCATGATTGAGACCCTTCAGGATGTGCTTGATCGTGTCGAAGCGTCTTCCAGAGCCATGATCCTGACAGGGACTGGCAAGGCATTTTGTTCAGGCGCCAATCTCAATGGTGGTTTTCCCAATCGTAAGGCCGACCCGGCCATGTTAGATTGCGGAGTTGCGCTGGAAACGCATGTCAATCCACTTGTCGCTCGCCTGCGGGAGTTCAAAATTCCGTGGATCAGTGCTGTTCGAGGAGTTGCTGCAGGAGGCGGTGCTTCCCTTGCACTTGCCGGAGATATGGTGATCGCTGCAGATAATGCCAGCTTTATCCAGGCATTCGCGCGTATAGGTCTGGTGCCAGATGGCGGTGCCTTGCATATGCTGACGAGAACTGTCGGCCGGGTCCGCGCCAATGAACTGGCGCTTCTGGGAGGCCAATTGTCGGCAGAAGAAGCGTGCAGTCTGGGGCTGATCAATCGTGTTGTGCCTGATGACATTCTGGACAAAGCCGCCCTTGAGCTGGCCGGACGACTGGCGGAGGGGGCTGCTTCACTCTCTGTCATCCGGAAATTGACATGGGATGCACTCGATCAGGGCTGGCAGGATATGTTGAGGGCTGAGCGCGTGGCCCAACGTGACGCGGGGCGCACACAGGATTTTCAGGAAGGTGTGGCCGCATTTCGGGAAAAACGCCCTGCAAAGTTCAGCGGGGCCTAGCCTCCGCTGAAGTACACAAACTTTGGGGAGGAAGTGGCCTCTCAGGAAGGTTTTTATGGATTTTCAAACCATTCGTTACACGGTTGATGGTGGCATTGCGACCATCACGCTTCATCGTCCGGACAAGATGAATGCTTTTACCACCGGCATGAAAGATGAATTTATCGCGGCGCTGGATCAGGTCGATGCTGATGATATGGTCCGTGCAGTAATAGTGACGGGGGAAGGCAGGGCCTTTTGTGCCGGTGCGGATATTTCTGGTGGCACGGAAGGTTTTGTAGATGGCGATTCCAGCCAGATCCATAACCAGGATGGCAGTCTGAACTACTCTTCCGAAGAAGCTCGCGATGGTGGCGGGCAATTGACCCTGCGCATTTTCGAGCTGAAAAAACCTGTCATAGCGGCGATAAATGGCGCCGCAGTTGGTATTGGCGCGACCATGTTGCTGCCCATGGACATTCGGATTGCAAGTGAAACAGCGCGGTTCGGCTTTGTCTTTTCACGCCGCGGGATTGTGCCTGAAGCGGCATCATCATACTTTCTTCCGCGCGTGGCTGGCATCAATCAGGCGCTGGAATGGTGTTATTCCGGTCGAGTCTTCGATGCCGCAGAAGCGATGCAGGGCGGGCTGGTGTCCCGTATTGTGGCACCGGAAGACCTGATGGAAACGGCGCGCAGCATAGCCCGCGAAATTGCCGATAATACCGCCCCTGTTTCTATCGCACTGACACGTCAGATGATGTGGCGTGGTCTTGGAATGAATCACCCGATGGAAGCGCACAGGGTTGATAGCAGGGGTGTTCTTTCACGTAGTCAGAGCGCGGATGCTGCAGAAGGTGTGGCATCGTTTTTTGAGAAACGCGCAGCCCGATTCCCCGATACGGTTTCCCGTGATATGCCGGATTACTATCCCTGGTGGGATGAGCGGACATATAGCTGATGGAAGGGAGTGGAGAAGTCACGCAAATCCGCTCGAATGCACGTTTTGATGAATGTGCATTGGAAAGGTGGATGCAGCAGCATGTAGAAGGGTTTCATGGTCCACTTGAGGTAAGCCAGTTCGCTGGAGGACAATCCAATCCAACCTTTTTGCTGAAGACCCCTTCCGCATCCTATGTCATGCGGCGCAAACCACCAGGCAAACTGCTCAAGGGTGCTCATGCGGTAGATCGGGAAGCCCGTGTTGCACAAGCTTTGGAAACAGCCGGTTTCCCTGTCGCGCATATTCATGTGCTTTGCACGGATGATGCGGTAATTGGGTCGTGGTTTTATATCATGGATCTGGTGGAAGGCCGGATATTCTGGGATGCAACCTTTCCCGATCTGTCCCCGCAGGACCGGGCAGCCTGTTTCGATGCCATGAATGAAACCCAGGCCAGACTACATTCACTGGACCCTGATGCACTCGGACTTACGGATTATGGGCGCCATGGCGGCTATTTTGAACGGCAGGTCAGGCTGTGGACACGCCAATATCAGGATGACCCCGAAGCAGGACGTTATCCGGACATGGATTTTCTGGGGCAGTGGCTGTCAGAGAACATTCCGGAAGATGGCTTGACGCGCATTGTTCATGGTGATTTTCGCTGTGACAATCTTATGTTCCACCCACAAGAGCCGAAAATTGTAGCTGTTCTGGACTGGGAACTATCCACTCTGGGAGATCCATTGGTTGATTTTGCTTATCACCTCATGATGTATCGGGTGCCATCCTGGATGCCGTGGGGACTGGCTGATCGTGATCTGGGGGCACTCGGTCTGCCCGATGAGAACACTTATATTGCACGCTATTGCGAAAGAACGGGCCGTTCCTCTACACCGGACATTTCTGCCTATCTGGTATTAAACCTGTTTCGTTTTGCCGCTATTGTGCATGGAATAAAGGGGCGGATGATCCGCGGTAATGCCGCATCGGCTGAAGCCGGGGCACTGGTTGAGCGGCTTGAGGACTTTGCGGCAATCGGGCGATCAATTGCCGAAGGAAGGCAATAGGTGCAGAGGTGCCGGGCACGATCGATTGTCTCTGCCCGCCCCTTTTTCTATTCACTCTTACCAGATTGCAATGATGCTGACGCATCAGCATTTTGAAACTGCTCAGACGCCGCGCGGGCTTGACCAATGCGTGATGAGTCAAGCTCGTTGCACACTGGTATCAGTCGTCAAGCAGAAAGCGCAAGTCTGCTCCGCACCTGTTCTGCCTGCTGCATGATATTGGTGACCAGTTCCTTGCATGTCGGGATATCATGGATGAGGGCCTGGCTCTGGCCGCTGGTCCAGATGCCACCATCAATATCGCCATCGCGCAAAACATTCTCACGGGCACGCTGGCCAGACATCAGTTCGCGGACCGCTTCAAAAGGAGCAGAAGGGTCTTTCTGGATTTCTGCGACTTCTTCCGACACCTTGTTTCGCGCGACTCGTGCCGTATTGCGCAGGGTGCGGCCGACCAGAACGGTATCCAGTTCCGAGTTGGCAACAATGGCCTGCTTCACATTCGGATGGATGGTTGCTTCCTTTGTAGCGCAAAAGCGGGTTCCCATATTGACGCCAGCTGCGCCCAGCGCCAAGGCAGCAATCAGGCTGCGGCCATCAGCCATGCCGCCACTGGCAATGACGGGTGTATCAGGCAGGGCATCTACTGTTGCCGGCAGAAGGACTATCAGCCCAACATCGTCCTCGCCTGGGTGACCGGCACATTCAAAACCGTCAATGGAGATGACGTCCACACCCTTTTTCACCGCGGAAACCGCGTGACGGACCGAAGTGCATTTGTGAATGACCCGCACGCCGTTATCCTTGAAACGGGGGAGGTGATCAGTAGGAGCCCGGCCTGCCGTTTCGACAATTGTCACCCCTGCGGCGATGATGGCTTCCCGGTAATCATCATAGGGAATCGGATTGATTGAGGGCATCAGTGTGAGATTTATACCAAAGGGTTTGTCAGTCAGTGACTGAACCCGTTTGATCTCATCATACAGAGCCTGTCCCGTGGGATACATATGCGCGGTGATGAAGCCCAAAGCGCCTGCCTCAGCTACTGCGGCCACCAGGTCGCCATAGCCAACCCCTGTCATGCCGCCCATGCAGATGGGGGTTTCCACTCCGAACATCTCGGTCAGTGTAGTCTTGATCATGAGTGCGTTTCTCCCTGGGCACTTTTCCAGTCCCGTTTGATTTTTTTGGCCAGGCTCCATTTGTGGACCTCGGTTGGCCCGTCATAGATACGAAAGGCGCGAACCTCCCGAAAAACCTGTTCGACAATTGTTTTGTCCGTCACTCCGGTTCCGCCCATAACCTGAACGCAGCGGTCGGCAATACGCATCAGTGCCTCGGATACGGCAACTTTGGTCATGGAGCTTTCTACCGTTCCCAAAGAACCACTATCCAGCACAGAGGCGCACCAGTCGATCATCAATTCACACTGTTTCAGATCAATCATATTTTCGGCAAGCATGAATCCAACCCCTTCGTGGTCTATCAGCTGTTTGCCGAATGCCATTCTACGATTGGCGTAATCCGTGGCGATTTCCTGTGCCCTTATGCAACACCCAAGCCAGCGCATACAGTGTGACAGGCGCGCCGGGCTGAGCCGCACCTGTGCATATTTGAAGCCTTCGCCTGCCTGTCCCAGCATCTGGTCAGCAGGGACACGCAAATTGTCAATGACTACGGTCGCGTGACCTCCGGGCATAGAATTATCGATAGTGTTTGGCACATCGACTATACGAATGGCCGGATCGGGAAGGTCCACCAGGAACATGCAGGCTCCGTCATCGGACTTTGCCATGAGGATTCCTACTTTAGCCCCTTCTGCGCCGGTGATAAAACATTTCTGCCCATTGATGACCCAGTGGTTTCCATCCTGTTTGCAGGTTGTGATCATCATGGACGGGTCCGCTCCTGCCCCGCCCAGTTCTGCAGGCTCTGTCATGAAAAAGGCTGAACGGGCATATCCTTCGACGACCGGTTTGAGGAAACGGTCTTTCAGTTCCGGGGAGCCGACATGACCAATAAGATACATGTTTCCTTCATCGGGTGCCGTTGTGTTACAGGCCAGTGGGCCGAGGGGGGACAGACCGCTGCGGATCAGCACCAGTGCGGTTTCACGCTGGTTGAGATGACTGCCATCAGGCCGGATATGGGGTGTCAACACGCCTGCCTTTCGGGCCTTTTCCTTCATCTCCGTTACCATTGCGTCAAGCGGGGCGCCGTGGTGGTCGCGGCGCGTATCCTGCTCATAGGGAACGATTGCGTCGCGGACAAAAGCCTCGACCCTGTCGGCCATGTCCTGCGCATAGGTTGAGATAGTCATGTGGTCCCCCAATTTGCCTCATTTGACGGGTGCTGATGTGTCGAATGTAAATCTATTTTTATTAGATAAATACCTGATAAGGACAGGGTGGAAAATATCAAGGCCAAACCTCGCAGGCATTGACTTTCGGGCATGGCAGGCTGCCTGCACTGCCCTCCAGTGCCATAACTGCCATCATCAGGCAAATGTCCATTGAGCTATGGCAAAAGCCCTTGCAACACAAATAATCTATTGTTCATAGATAACATGCGTGGTAGCACAGACTCAATTCCACGGGAGATAATGCAGCCATGAATGTGCAAACCATGAAAACGACAGGCGGAAAGCCGTTAGTCCAGACCTTCGAAATGCTGAGCGCCGGCCAGAAGGAAGCAATCCGGCGCATCCCGCCCCATGATGAAGCCCCGACTCCTGCAATCGAAATGACCCGGCCTGTCAGCATTTTCATTTCGGATGAGCAGTTTGATGCGGAAAATCAGCATTTGTTCCGAAAAAAGGCTATTCCTCTGGCCCTGTCCACGCTTATTTCAGAGCCGGGCACGGCGATGGGGCATGATGCCCATGGCATTCCGCTGATTATTTCGAGAGACAGGAAAGGTGAAATTCATGTCTTTCTGAACGCCTGCCAGCACAAGGGCGCCAAACTGGTGGATGACTGCGAAGTGCGCAAGGCAGGTCGTTTTACCTGCCCATATCATGCCTGGACATTTGGGCTTGATGGCAAGCTGATTGGTGTTGCCCGTTCCGAAACATTCATCAACCTTGATAAATCGTCGAGAAATCTGGCGGAATTACCTGCACGCGAGCATGGCGGAATCATCTGGGTGATGCTTGACCGTCATGCGGAGCCAGACTTTTCTACTCTTGTTCCTGAACTTGCTGAAGATCTGGATGCACTCGATCTGGGCAATGCACATGTTTATGGTCGCAAGCGTTTTGAAGTTGCTTCCAATTGGAAACTTGTGCTGGAGCCTTTCCTGGAAGGCTATCATGTGCAGCGCCTCCATGCGTCTACGGTAGGGCCGCTTTATGCAGATGTGCCGACCGTGGTAGACAGGCTCGGTCCAACTATCAGGCAGATTTCGGGCAAGACAGACTACACGCCTGATGCGCTGGATATACCGGGAGAGAACATCCATAAAACCGTAACTACGGTTTATAATATTTTCCCCAATTGCGTCATTATCACCAGCCCATGGTATATCAGTGTGATGTTTCTGGTCCCACGCGCGAAGGACAGGACTGTTGTGGAATATCACATGCTGACCCGCTCCGCGCCGGACAACCCCAAGGCTGAGGAACTATACAAGAAATCCTATGAAATGATCCTGGATGTATTCGGGAATGAGGATTTCTGGGCGGCAAGAATTTCGTATGAAGGCCTTGCGACTGGCGCTCTGGATACGGCGGTATATTCTGGCCTTGAGGCGGCAATTGGCCAGTATTACGAGATTCTCGACAGCTATGTGCCCCGTTGAAATATAAATTGAAATGAAAGTTAAGATATAAAAATCCGGGAGAATAAAAGAGTGTTGACGCTGACAAGCGCCCTGCAATGGTGGGCAAAAAGCCGGCCTGATACCGTTGCTATTTCCCTGGCCGGAGAAACGGTCACCTATAGCGAGTGGGTGCCGTGGATCGAGCGGGTTGCGGCCCGGCTTGAGGAGCTGGGAGTCAAACCCGGAGAGCGTATCAATACGTGCGGGGCCAATAGTCTGGAATATTGCACCCTGACCTTTGCGGCTATGCGAGCAGGGGCGATTATTGCCCCGTTGAATACACGGTATACGGATTACGAGTTGTGTGAAATCGTTGCGGATCACAGTCCATCCCTGATTTTTGCCGATGAGGATCAGGCGGGCAAGTTTGCTGCAGTCGATGTCAGGATTCTGGGCTGGAATGAAGTCAGTTCTCTGAGACATGCTTCCGGTGGAACAGTCCGGCATGATCCTGACCCGGATGCCTGTGTAGTCATTATTTCTACCAGTGGCTCTACCGCGAAACCCAAAGGAGTGATGTTTTCGCATCGCACCATGCTGGGCTATGCTCAGGCCAATGCGATGGAAGAAAGTGCCCTGCGAAATGGAGGCGGGGTTATTGTAGTCGCTCCTCTCGCAACCTCTGCAGGGATGGTGCAACTGGTGCATTACACAGCATTGGGGTGTACGCTTTACTTTGAACCTTCCTTTGATGCCAAACGCTTCCTGAATGTTCTGGTTGACGGAAAAATCGTCAGCTTTGGAGGTGCTCCGGCATTTTTTGAACGAATAGCTGCTTTACCCGAATTCAAGGATGCGGACTTGTCTCATCTGGAGGTTGTTACCGTAGGTGGTGCTCGTGTTACCACGGAGCTGTTCGATGCCTGGGCAGCCAAGGGAAAGATCATCCGCCAGATTTATGGGCAGACCGAAGCGGGGGGAAACTCCACAATCATGCCGGCATCGCTGGCTGCCCAATATCCTGAAAAATGCGGCTGGGGCGGTATCTTCACCCATCATCGTATTGTGGATGCAAAAGGTAATGACCTGCCACCCGATACAGAAGGGGAAATACTGATCCGTGGTCCCGGAATGATGCTGGGTTACTGGAATAATCCGCAGGCCACTGCCGAGACTATCCGTGATGGCTGGCTTTATAGCGGTGATCTGGGGAAGATGGATGAGCGGGGTCTCATCACCTTTGTTGACAGGATCAAGGACATTATCGTGTCGGGTGGCCTTAATATATCGGCTGCTGAAGTTGAACGTGCAGTTCTGGAGTTTCCGGGTATCGAAGAGGTAGCTGTCATTTCTGCTCCTGATCCCAAATTTCAGGAAACTCCTTTGGCTATTGTCTACAGCTCCACAGAAATTAATGTCGAGGAACTGATCAATCATTGCAACGCCCGGCTTGCCGACTTCAAGGTGCCCCGCTACGTGGCTGTGCGTGATACCCCTTTACCGCGACTGGCAACCCAGAAAATCGCCAAGCCTGCTCTCAGAACAGAATATGCCGAGGCACATCTGGATTTACCCAGAGTGCGGTGACAGTCGAAATAGTAGAATGGAAACTCTAATGACTTATCAGACAGCCACAGGACCTATTGGCGCTGACGGCCCGTACTGGGATGCGTTGGTAGAAGGACGGTTGCAACTTCCGCGATGCAAGGCCTGTGGCACCTGGCACTGGCCTGCTGTCTGGCGATGCAGCGAATGTGGGAGCTGGGAATCTGAATGGGTGGAGCAGCCACTGGCGGGGACAGTATTTTCCTACACCCGGACCCATCACCATTTTGGTGGGACGGAAGGATTGCCTCATCCCTTTACGACTGTTCTGGTTCTGCTCGACACTGTGCCCATTCGGCTGAATGGCGTGCTTGAAGGCGAGGAAACGGACCTGGCGATAGGCATTCCTGTAACCGGAACTATAGCGCGGACCGAATTTGGTGATGCCCGGATTCCTGCTTTACGCTGGAGGCTGGTATGAACTTCAATCTGTCAGGTAAAACTGCGATCGCAGGTCTTGGTTATCGCCAGTACAAACGAGGAACGGCCCCAATGCCTGAGCGCGGCGTGCTGGTCCGGGCGATTGTGGACGCTTGCGAGGATGCGGGTCTGGACCCCGCAGATGTTGACGGCTTCGTGTCCTATGGCGATGACAAGAACGAGCCGGTCAGGCTGATGCCCGATCTGGGTACGAAAGAGTTGAACTGGAGCGCGCAGGTGTGGGGCGGCGGCGGCGGCGGCATCGCCGGAACCTTTGGCCTTGCTGCAGCGGCCATCATGACAGGGCAGGCACGGGCTGTCGTGATTTTCCGGGCACTGGTTGAAGGAAATAGCGGTCGCCTGTCTGCAGCCGTGATGGCGCACCACCTTAATGACCATATGGTTTCAGCGGGTTTGGTCGCACCGGCCCAGGTGTGCGCCATGCGTGCGCAACGCATGTTTGAATATTGCGGCGTATCTACGGACCTGCCCGAAGAACTGGTCCGTGCGTCCTATTATCATGGCAGCCGTAACCCTGAGGCGATCTCTTATGGCAGGGATTTGAATCTGGAGGATTACCGGACTGCACGCTGGATTGCCGAGCCGTTCCGTCTGTTTGATTGCAGCAGGGAGAATGATGGTGCAGGTGCACTCTTGCTGGTTTCTGCTGAAATGGCACGGGATCTGAATAAGAAACCCGTGAAATTATTATCCGTCGCACAAGGCACGGAAAAGGGGTATGGTGATCTGCTGGAGAATGATGCGACTGACCTTTATCCTACTGCAGGATTTCGGGCTATTCGGGATAGACTATACCGGCAAGCGGACCTGACCCCTGCCGATATTGATGTCATCCAGCTCTACGAAAACTTCAGTGCGCAAGGCATTGCGTCACTTATAGATCACGGCTTTTGCACCTACGAGAATGTGTCAGAAGTGGTTCGGTTCGATAATCTGATTGCTCCGAATGGCAGCTTGCCGGTGAATACATCGGGAGGGAATTTCGCGATGGGCTTCGTTCATGGCATTGGTACTGCAATTGAAGCAGTCCGATGCCTGCGTGGGGAAAGTGCCAATCCCGTACCCGGTGCCAGAACCTGTCTGTTGGCAGGCGGGCCGGGAGCACCGACGATCAGTTCTGCTATTTTCGGAGTTGATTAAATCATTTCGTGCAAAAGTGGATGTCAGTTTTTGGGGGCAGGACCCATTGAGCGCATGGCCGTGACCTGAGCCAGAATGGGTCCTGACCCTATAGCATCGCGAGAAAAGGTTGAAACATGTGCGATGCTATAATTTCTTATTTTCGCTTTTCTTTTGCAAAAAACCGGTTCCCACTTTTTCACGAAAAGCTGTAAGTGTTGCGGACTGCTGATGAGTCAGCAATCATTACGCATCTCCACTTGCAGTTGAATGCACTCCGGCAATAAACATGTGCAGTGCCTCGATAAAATTGCCTTCATCATCGTAAGGGCTGGCGGCGATTGAGGCGGCAAGCATGGGATATTGCGTTTTATCAAAATCCGGCATGGCCGGAATTCCGCTGGCTTGCGCTGCTGCAGCAAACAGAGTGGACCCGAAAGTCATTTTTTCAATTCCTTCCAGAATGGCCATGTGCTTTTGGCGGGCTCCGGGATAGCCTTCAATCGCAATTTCGTAGGATTCCAGGAGCAAATGACGGGGGAAGAACTGTAACATCAATGTCGCGGCATTGGGGTGGGCCAGCAAATTCCTGCGGACGGCAAGACACAGGCCGATTGTCTGCTCCTCCCAATTTGCGTCCGGGTCCAATGTGTAAGGAATTTTTTCGAGTAACATGCGCGCGACTTCTGCGAGCAGCTCTGCCTTGTCCCTGAAGTGATAGTAGAGCGATGGCGCTTTAACGCCCAGTTTGCGGGCAACGGCGCCCAGACTGAAGGCTTCGGTTCCCACTTCATCAATCACCTCCAGAGCAGCACTGGTGGCTGCTTCTCTGGAAATAAGCGGTTTTTTCGGTCTGGCCAATGATACCCCCGGAACAAGACTTCCAGTGCGATTGCTGCGGATCAGGCCTGTGTCAACCTTGCCTGTGGGAATTTCGGGACATTGTGATGAATTGCTTTTACAAGAAGCAATCTAATGGTAATAGATTTATTGGGAATGATCCGGGGCAGTGTGTAGGACACAATCCGGGCAATGGCGGAGAAGGCAGGATGCAAAAGGTCAGGACATTTTGCCGTATATGTGAACCATTATGTCCGATGATCGCCACGCGCGATGAGGATGGCGCAGTTGTAAAGCTGGAGCCGGATCGCGAACACCCTGTTTCCAGAGGATTTGCATGTCACAAGGGGCTGAATTTCATTCAGGTTCACAATGACCCGGACCGGATCAATACACCCATCCGCCGCTGCAATGATAAATATGACCTGCCAGCCGAGTTCGAGGAAACCGATTGGGACAGTGCCCTGGCTGATATTGGTCAGAAATTGCGCGCAATTCGCGATGAGCACGGGCCTGATGCCATTGCGGTGTATTTTGGCAATCCGGTCAGCCTGAACAGTAATGCCTTTCCGCTGGCAGCCACTCTTGGCCTGCAAATCGGGACCAGGCGGCTGTTCAATGCAGGAACGCAGGACACCGCCAACAAGCCCGCAGCGGTTGAGGCCATGTTCGGAACCCTGAACCTGTTTCCGGTTCCGGATTTTGCGCACACACAATATTTGCTGGTTTTTGGCAGCAACCCCAAAGTGTCGCACTGGACCTACACTTCGTTGCATCGCCCGCTCAATGTCTTGCAGGATATCAATGAGCGTGGCGGGAAAGTGCGGTTTATCAATCCGCGTAAAATAGAATCATCGAATGATGCAACCGGAGATGTAACCCTGATCCGTCCCGATACCGATGTGTATCTGATGGCGGCGATTCTGAACGAACTTGATCGGCAGGGGCGTTTTGACGAAAGCCGGATTGCCCGTTACGGGCGCAATATTGAAGGCTTGCGCAGATTTGTGGCCGATTATCCTCCTGAGCGGGTAGAAAACGTCACAGGTGTTCCGGCAGGGGATATTCGCCAGATCGCACGGGAATATGCCGATTCTCCTGCGGCCAGTGTCTATATGGCCACCGGCATCAATCAGGGGCGCCAGGGAACCCTGGCTTATTGGTTGCTCATGATGATGAGCTTTGTCACCGGCAATATGGGGCGCAAGGGTGGTGACTATTATGCGCAAGGGTTCAACACCAATATCCGGCCTGTGTCTGATACGCAGACAGAGCAGGTCGAAACCTCTGAGGGGCCGGTCAATCTCGTTTCATTTTCCCTGCCGGGTTATGCTCTGGGTGACCTGATCGCGCAAAAGCAGAACCCGATCCGGGCTTTGATTGTCCTGTCAGGCAATCCACTTTTGTCCATGCCCGGAGAAGAAAAGCTGCGTGCTGGCCTGCCGGGGCTGGACCTGATGGTTCATATCGACCTGTTCCGCAATGCTACAGGCGAATATGCCGATTTTATCCTGCCTGCCGCCGACTGGCTGGAGCGGCCAGAAAGCAACCTCTCGGCCAACGGCTTTCAGCCGCAACCCTTTATCCAGTCTGTCGATGCAGTGGTTCCGCCCCGCTATGAGCGCCGCGATGACTGGTGGATAATCTCGCGCTTGCAGCAGGAACTGGGTATTCCCAGCGCGCTGGATAATGACAATGCTGACATGCTGGGCCGCTCGCGCAAAATCCTCTCGCGCATAGGGTTGACGCTGGAAGAGGTCAGGGCCGAGCCATGCCAGAGCAAACTTTTGCCTCCGGCAGACCCGGTCACGTTTTTTGAACGGGCCGTCATGCATCCTGATGGCAAGGTGGATTGCTGTCCTGCGCAATTTGCCGAAGCATTCCGGCGCTGTGCAGACATTTTTGCCGAACTGGAATCTGAAGATGAAGGCGTGTTCAAGCTGATTTCGTTGCGCACCAATTATATGCACAATACCAATCTGGCGAATATGCCGATTTTGAAGCGTGGTAAACACGCATTGAATCCGCTGCATATGCACCCTGATGACATGGCCCGGCTTTCATTGGCGAAAGGCGATCATGTGTGCATGTCAAACACGTATGGTTCGCTGGAAACGCCGGTTATCGGGGATGAAAGTTTGCAGCCCGGTGTAGTGGCCATGTCGCATGGTTATGGCCATGCGCGTGCATTTGGCCTTAGCCTTGCCCATGCTGCTCCCGGTGCCAATGTCAACAGGCTGATGCCAACGGGGCGAGGCAGCTTTGACCCTCTTAGCAATATGGCCCACCTGACCGGGGTTCCGGTCACTCTTGTTCCGGTTGCTGTTCCGGTGGCGTCCCCTGCAGCAGAAAACGCGATATCATAAGCCGGTTTACTGGAGCCGGTAAGGGAGAATTACATTGAGTCTTGCTGATGTGAATATGCCTGAAATGTTTGAGAGCCTGTTGCAACAGCGAAGGTCCATTCGCGGGTATTTGCCGGACCCTGTTCCGCAGAATATTCTGAATCGCGTTTTTGAAGCTGCACAGCGTTCTCCTTCCAATTGCAATGTGCAGCCATGGGTAGTGCATGTTGTTTCCGGTGATGCTGCCCGCAGAATGAGCGAGGCACTGGTGCGGACGGTTACATCCGGTGCTCCGGCATCTCCCGACCTTGAGTTGACGGGGCCATATCCGGGTGAATATCGCAAGCGTCAGATAGGTGCCGCAGTGGCGCTGTTTGAGGCAACAGGCATTGCACGGGATGATATAGAGGCGCGGCAACAATCACTGTTACGCAATTTCCGGTTTTTTGAAGCACCGCACGCTGCCTTTGTCCTTATGCCGGACTGGGCAAGTTATCGGGAAGCGGCAGATTGCGGGATGTATCTGCAAACACTCATGCTTGAAATGACGGCAAATGGCCTCGCCTCCTGCGCACAGGGGGCTTTGAGCCACTATGCCGATAGTGTCAGGAAAGAACTGGGTGTGGATGATACCATGCGCGTGTTGATGGGTATTTCATTTGGATATGAAGATCCTGCTCATCCGGCGAACAAGGCCATCACCGACAGGGTATCGCTCGATTCTGCAGTCACCTTTCACAACTGATCCGGATATCTACCCTGATGAGACATGCTTCTCTGGCCGAGCGAACCGCACATTATCTTACGCAACCCTTGCACCGTGCATTGCGGGAGCAGCCATCCAGGCTGGCCTCCATTGATGGTAGTCGGCGCCGTGATTGGCGCGAGACGGGAGATCGCGTTGAGCGTTTTGCTGCAATGCTGAGACGCCATGGTGTGAAGCCGGGTGACAGGGTTGCGATACTGGCGCTCAATGGCGACCATTATCTTGATTACTTTTGTGGCACATTCTGGGCAGGCGGTGTTATCAATCCGGTCAATTTGCGCTGGAGCGATAATGAGATTGCCTACTCGCTGGATGATTGCGACACACGGATTCTGATTGTCGATGAGGCCCACCTGTCGCGTGTGCCCGGTATAAGGAATGCGGCATCCGGCGTCGAAACAATCATTGCCATTGGCGGTGGGGATGGCTGTCTCGACTATGAGAAAGAGCTGGCAGCTGTTGACCCTGCTGAGGAAATACTGCGTTCAGGCGATGATCTGGCGGCAATTCTGTATACTGGGGGAACCACTGGCCGGCCCAAAGGCGTGATGTTAACGCATCGCTGCCTCATGGCATCTGCTCTCGGATATGTCGGGGCACAGGATTGTGCCCCTGGCGCCAGCATGATGCACACCGCACCCCTGTTTCATGTCGGTGCGATCTCAGGCCTGCTGGCCAGTATGCTGCGGCGGTCCGTGCATGTTTTTGTTCCGGCTTTTGCCGCAGGCCCAGTATTGGAGGAAATCGCCCGCAATCAGGTAACCGATATATTCCTGGTGCCGACCATGATTCAGGCATTGCTGGACCATGAAGAGTTTGCATCATCTGATCTGTCGAGCATTGAGAGGATCATTTATGGCGGAGCCCCGATGCCGGGTGCGCTGCAGGACCGTGTTAGAAAGTCCATGCCTGAAAGTGGTTTTGTTCAGGCCTATGGCATGACGGAGCTGTCTCCTGTGGCAACCCTGTTGTCACCCGCAGAGCATTGTTACCAGTCGGCATCATCAGACAGGGCAAAATCTGCCGGACGGGCTACGGTTACGGTGGAGCTGAAAATCGTCGATAGTGATGACAGGGAAGTCCCTGTTGGCGCTACGGGTGAAATTGTCGTGCGCGGCGAAAGTGTGATGGTCGGATACTGGAACCGGCCTGAAGAAACTGCCGAAGCCCTGCGTGGCGGCTGGATGCATACCGGTGATGTCGGACGGCTGGATGCTGATGGATATCTCTATGTGGTTGATCGCCTGAAGGATATGATCGTCAGCGGCGGAGAAAATATCTATTCCATCGAGGTTGAAGGGGCGCTGGCAACGCATCCGGACGTTTCACAGGTGGCCGTCATCGGCCGTCAGGACCCTCATTGGGGGGAAGCAGTCCACGCGGTAATTGTTCCTGAAAGTGGCGCAGAGCCGGACGAAGAATCGTTGAAGGCACACTGCCGGGCACAGATTGCCGCTTATAAATGCCCGCGAAGTTTTGAGTTTCGGGACAGTATGCCCTTATCGGCTGCAGGCAAAATCCTGAAATCCGAATTACGGTAGCCGTCCCTGATGCCAGAGACTGCCCCAGCCGAAAATGGAGAGAGAAATGAACAGGCATGAAATAACTTCGGGAAGTAAAAAGTTACAAGGACAGATCGCATTCGTCACTGGTGCCTCTTCTGGTCTTGGATATCGCTTCGCCCAGACATTGGCTGATGCAGGGGCGCAGGTGGTTGTTGCTGCACGCAGGGCGGAACGGCTTGAGGAGCTGGTTGATACTATCCGCAAGAGCGGCGGTGCCGCATCGTTTCTGGAAATGGATGTCAGTCATGCTGATACTATCCCGACTGCGATTGATGCGGCCGAATCTGCCTTTGACGGCAAGGTAAGCATTCTGGTGAACAATGCCGGTTGTGCGGATGCGGGCAAGGCAATCAGGCAGTCAGTTGCAGGGCTGGACCGCATGTGGGAGGTCAATGTTCGTGCACCTTATCTGCTTTCCACTGAAGTCGCCAGACGGCTGATTGATGCAAAATTGCCGGGCCGGATAGTCAATATCTCATCTATTGGTGCCTATAGCTACGATGGGAAAATCCCTTGTGCGATGTATGTCGCGACCAAATCGGCCGTGGCCCGTATGACGGAAGCACTGTCACTGGAATGGGCAAGTTCATCCATTAATGTGAATGCCATTGCGCCGGGCTTTTTCAGATCGGAAATGAGTGCCCCGACACTGGAATCCATGGGCGAAGACTGGCTGGCCAGCCGACAGACGCGCAAACGGATTTGTGAGCCATATCAGCTGGATTCGACTTTACTCTATCTCGTTTCTCCTGAGTCCGAATGCGTGACTGGAACATGTATCAAGGTGGATGATGCGCAAATGCCTCGCTGAAGGCCAAGAATATCCCGAGAGAGATGACGAAAGCGGCAGGGCAACCTGAAGCAACAAACGGAAGCATGAGTTAAACAGGAAAAAATAATGATTTTGAGTCACTTCTCTGTTCCGGTCCCGACATTTCACAACTTGCGCTCTGGCCTGGGGTGTATGGCAATGGCGGTGGCCTTGGGAACGCAGTTTATTGGCGCTTCTTATGCGCAGACCATTGAGACTCCGTCTCCTGCACCTGAGCCGCATCCTGCAGAAAATTCA
>JBKEEC010000161.1:0-8975 GCA_047975785.1 Sphingomonadaceae bacterium
AACCACTCAAACCTGCGGCGCCGGCCAATGCAGACAGCGCAAGCATCTATCTTTTCATGGACATGGATCTCTCCTTTCGGCGTTCCGGGCCCGTCCGGATGCCCCGTGCAACCTGACGGGCCCGATGGAGAAATCTTACCCAAAAACTGACCGGTTTTCCAGTCAAGTATCAGCGTGATTTCATCGGGTCAGTTTCTTGTAGGCCAGCCGTGTCGGACGATCGGCAGCATCGCCCAGACGGCGCCGCTTATCTTCCTCATAGGCTTCGAAATTGCCCTCAAACCACTCCACATGACTGTTGCCTTCAAAGGCAAGAATATGCGTAGCCAGACGGTCAAGGAAGAAGCGGTCGTGGCTGATGACCACTGCGCAGCCGGCAAAGTTTTCAATCGCATCTTCCAGTGCTGCCAGAGTCTCGACATCAAGATCATTGGTCGGCTCGTCCAGCAGCAGCACATTGCCGCCCTGCTTCAGCATCTTGGCCATATGGACACGGTTGCGTTCTCCGCCCGATAGCTTGCCGACATTTTTCTGCTGGTCCGGCCCTTTGAAATTGAACGCCCCGACATAGGCGCGGGTGCTCATTTCATGGCCATTGACCTGCATGTAATCCAGACCATCGGAAATTTCTTCCCAGACATTATGCGAGGCATCAAGATGGTCCCGGCTCTGGTCGACATAGCCGAGCTGAACCGTGTCTCCGACTTCAATGGAGCCGTTATCGGGTTTTTCCTGTCCGGTGATCAGCTTGAACAGGGTTGATTTACCTGCCCCGTTCGGCCCGATTACCCCGACAATGCCCCCCGGCGGGAGGGTAAAGGTGAGATCTTCAAACAGCAGCTTGTCGCCAAAGGCCTTGGAGATGCCGCTGGCCTCAATCACCTTGCCGCCCAGCCGTTCCGGCACCTGAATAACGATCTGTGCCTTGCCCGGCTTGCGGTCCCCCTGTGCATCCTGCAATTGCTCAAATTTGCGGATACGGGCCTTGCTCTTGGTCTGGCGGGCAGCCGGAGTCTGACGGATCCATTCCAGTTCACGGCTGAGAGCTTTCTGGCGGCCAGATTCCTCGCGCTCCTCCTGCTCCAGACGTTTGGCTTTTTTCTCCAGATAGGTGGAGTAATTGCCTTCATACGGGAAATATTTGCCGCGATCGAGTTCAAGAATCCAGCCAACGACATTATCGAGGAAATAGCGATCGTGGGTGATCATCAGCACGGCGCCTGCATATTCCTTCAGGTGGTTTTCCAGCCATTCGACACTTTCCGCATCCAGATGGTTGGTCGGCTCATCCAGCAGCAGGATAGAGGGCTTCTGAATCAGCAGCCTGGTAAGAGCAATGCGGCGTTTTTCACCACCGGACAGGTTTTCTACTTCCCAGTCTGAGGGAGGGCAGCGCAGGGCTTCCATTGCGATTTCAAGCTGATTGTCGAGCGTCCAGCCATCTACCGCGTCGATCTTTTCCTGCAATTCGCCCATTTCGGTCATCAGGGCGTCAAAATCGGTGTCATCTTGCGGGTCGCCCATTTCAGCAGAAATGGCATTGAAACGGTCCACCATATCGGCAGTTTCGCGTGCGCCGTCCTTGACATTTTCCAGCACGTTTTTGGTTGGATCAAGCTCCGGTTCCTGCGGCAGATAGCCGACAGTAATATTCTCTCCGGGCCAGGCCTCACCGGCAAAATCCGTGTCAATCCCGGCCATGATTTTCATCAATGTGGATTTACCCGCGCCATTGGGGCCGACAATACCGATCTTGGCGCCCTGATAGAATTGCAGGTTGATGTCTTGCAGCACCGGCTTTTGTGCGCCGGGAAAGGTCTTGGTCATGCTTTTCATGACATAGGCGTATTGGGCGGCCATCGCTCGTCCTTCGTAAGAGAATTTGGCGTAAGAGAATCTGGATAATCTTTGGATTGGGGGCGCAGATAGGATGTGTTGCGCCCAAGGGCAAGACACGCCTGCCGCAGCAGACCAAATGGTAATGCAAATATGCGGGCGAATATCCGTAGTGGACAAGCGTGAATGCAGCAGATAGCAGGTTGCAAATGAAACAATATCCTTTTGTCGTCGCCAGTCTTGCGCTTTGCGCAATCGGCTTTCCTTCTCTCGCTGCGGCGTCATCCGCTCTTGAGAAGCAGGCGGATACTGCGCTTGAGAGCGATCATATCGCCTGGGATTTTGTTGAAGGAATCACAACGGAAATTGGCCCGCGACAGGCTGGAACAGAGGCGGAGGCGCGCGCGCGTGACTGGGCAGTATCCTGGCTTACACGCAACGGATTCTCCAATGTCACGGCAGAGCCTTATAGTATGCAGACCTGGGTACGAGGGGCGGAGCGCGCCGAAATAACTGCTCCTTTCCCCCAGCCCATGGCGATTACTGCACTGGGTGATACTGCATCGACCGGTGACAAGGGAATTGAGGCGCAGCTTGTCTATTTTCCGGATTACGCCGCGCTGGAGGCTGCACCGGATGGTTCCCTCAAAGGAAAAATCGCCTTTATCAGCCATGATATGCGGCCAACACAGGACGGGTCGGGCTATGGCTTTGCCGGTCCTGTCCGGTGGACGGGGCCAGGCCTTGCAGCCAGCAAGGGAGCCATTGCCACCGTGATCCGCTCGATCGGGACGGAAAACCACCGCACACCCCATACCGGGGCAACCAGCTTTCCTGATGGCGTAGCGCCGACTCCTGCCGGAGCCTTGTCCAACCCTGATGCCGATAATCTTGAACGTATGTTCCGGCGGACAGATAATGTGCGGATGCGCCTGGTGTTGACACCGCGAAGCCTCGGCAAGACAGAGAGCGGGAATGTCATTGGCGAAATACCGGGGCGCGATCCTTCGTTACCGCCCATATTGCTGGCTTGTCATCTGGATAGCTGGGATCTGGGCACAGGTGCGGTGGATGACGGGGCAGGATGCGGGATTATTGCGGCGGCTGCCCGTCATGTCGCGCAGGCAGGTCAGCCATTACGGACAATCCGTGTTCTCTTCGCAGGCGCCGAAGAAACCGGCCTGTGGGGGAGCAAGGCCTATGCTGCCGCTCATGCAGAAGAGGCGATTGGCGCTGCACTGGAAAGCGATTTCGGGGCCGACCGTATCTGGCGTCTGGATAGCAATTTCACGCAATCCAACCCGCAGCTTTACTCCCGGCTGTCGCAATCCGTCGCCCGTTTCGGAGTAGGGCCATCGCAAGAAATGGCGCGCGGCGGTGCGGATATCCTGATCGCGAAAGAACAGGGCGCGGCTATACTTGACCTGCAACAGGATGGCACAAGGTATTTTGAACTCCACCATACGCCTGATGATACGCTGGACAAGATTGACCCCGCAGCATTGCGACAAAATGTTGCTGTCTGGACAAGTATCGTCGGTATTCTCGCAGACCATCCCGATGAAATCATGCCTGCTGCAGTAAAGGACAAGTAGGGTCATACTCTGCGGGCGCTGTTTTTGACCGTCGCAATTCTTAATCCAATTTAATATTGCAAATCATTCCTAATATCTTCAATGCAGGGAAATGGATTCGCCATCAACTTCTTTGCAAGGTGCTGCCGTGCCTGCTTCCCTGAGCGGGAAAGAGCATGATAATCCGGCGGAAATAAAAGGAAAACGTCGCTCGCGACGGCGCAAGGTTTCGCCTTTCTGGGCCAAACAATTGCATCTCTGGCACTGGATGAGCAGCGCAATCTGCCTTGTCGGCATGGTTCTGTTTGCCATTACAGGTATTACTCTCAATCACGCAGCCGATATTAAATCCAGCCCCGTTACCAAAAGCCAGACGGCTGATTTGCCTTTTTCCCTGATCGAAAAGATGGAAGGGGCAGAAGCCGGAGACACTGGTTCCCTGCCTGTCGGGGCCTTGCAATGGGCTGATGAGCAATGGGGTCTGGACCTGTCGGGTCGAGATGTCGAGTGGAATGAAGGCGAAGCCTATGTCCCCCTGTCCCGTCCTGGGGGTGATGGCTGGGTGGCCTTTGACCTGGCTGCAGGAACAGCCGAATATGAGCTGACGGACCGTGGCTGGATTGCGTGGCTTAATGATTTGCACAAGGGGCGCGATAGCGGAGCAGTCTGGAGCTGGTTCATCGATATATTCGCAGGCGCCTGCATTATTTTTTCCCTGACAGGCCTGGTGCTTCTCTGGCTCCATTCGCGTCATCGCAAGTCAACCTGGCCGCTGGTGGCGGCTGGCCTCGTCATCCCCCTGCTCATTATCATCCTGTTTGTTCACAATTGAGAGAGATCATGCGTATTCGCTTTCAGTATTGCATACTCGGAACGGCCATGCTGGCTGCACCGGTATCGGCCTCGGATATGACAATCAGTATCGAGGTGCCGCGATTGCGGGTGGCGGAATATCACAATCCCTATGTTGCCGTCTGGGTGGCTGATGCCAATAATCGCAAAATTGCCGATCTTGCCGTGTGGTATGACACGAAGTTGCGCAATCAGGAGGGAGAAAAATGGCTGCCCGATCTGCGCACATGGTGGCGCAGATCCGGCAGGGCACTCAATTTGCCCATAGATGGGCTGTCCTCTCCCACGCGTGCTCCGGGGCGTCATGCCCTGCGGTTTACCGATGGCAGGGGGCGCCTGCCCCGGATGAAGGCAGGCTCCTACACATTGATGGTTGAGGCTGCGCGCGAAGTAGGCGGGCGGGAAGTTCTGGCCGTGCCCTTTGTCTGGCCGCCAAAAGGAACGAAAACCACCAGCGCACAGGGCAAGGCCGAGCTTGGCAAGGTCATTGTCACGGTAAAGCCCTGAGACAGGGCCAAAGACAGGGCCAAAGGCAGGACTGAAAACGTGGCTGAAAACGGGGCTGAAAACGGGGCCTCAGACGGAGACAGGAAATGAATATCAGGACTATATTTGCAATGGCCGGACTTGCCCTGCCGCTTCTGGCAGTAGTGGCTACGCCTGCAGAGGCGCATCGGCGCTGGCTCCTGCCATCTGCTACCGTGCTGGCGGGCGAGGAAGAAACGGTGAGTGTGGATGGAGCAATTTCCAATGAACTGTTCTATTTCGACCATCATGCTGCAGGGCTGGAAGATCTGAAGATAACCGGCCCTGACGGGAATGAGGTGGCACCAGCCATCATTGGCAGCGGGAAATATCGCTCGGTTTTTGATGTGCCGCTAAAACAGCAGGGCACTTACCGGATTGCGCTTGTCAGTGACGGCGCCATGGGGTTTTACCAGTTGAACGGAGAGCGAGGTCGCGTTCGGGGGAAAAATATTGCCGAAGTGCAGGCTGGCCTTCCGGCGGGTGCGCAAAATGCCCGTCTCATTCCTGTCAGCAGCCGTGTGGAGACATTCGTGACGTTGGGAGAGCCAAGTGATACGGTTCTGGCGCCAACCGGAAATGGTCTGGAAATGGTCGTTTCCACCCATCCGAATGACATTGTGGCAGGAGAGCCGATACAGGTGCGGTTTCTGAATAATGGCGTTGCGGTTTCCGGTTTGACTATCGAGTTTACGGCCGGTGGAACCCGCTACCGCGACAATGCCGGAACCGAAGAACTGACAACCGATAATGATGGCATGGTTACTCTTACAGCAAAAAATGCCGGTCCTTATTATATTGAGGCATCAACCGGGGATTCCTCTCCTGCTGCAAGTGACGCAGAAGCGGAGGCATCTGCAGGGCCGGTCATAACCGCTCCGCGCTATAGCTATGCTGCCGTTCTGGAGTTTCTGCCGGGATAGATTTCTTGTTCAACCCTGATCCACCCGTCCCTGATCAGGATGGAGCCGGGCCAGATCCCCTTGCTCTGCCGCTGCCCCTTGTCCCCCCGCTGACAGGGGCAAGGGATGACTATATTCCTGATCTTGGCGGGACGGTGCATCATCTATCCGGTGATGCAATCGGCACAAAGTGGCATGTGACCTATGTGGGTGACCAGACAGGCGACAACGATCTGGTGTTTGCCTGTTTCTATCGTGCGCTCAATCAGGTGATTGCGCAAATGAGCCAGTGGGAACCGACATCGGAATTGTCGCGTTTCAATGCGGCTGATGCAGGCACGAAAATGACAATTTCACGCGGATTTTCCCGTGTGCTGGATTGTGCACTGGTGCTGGCGCAGCGCAGCAACGGGGCTTTCGATCCTGCTCTGGGACAGGAGAGCGAGGCATGGGGTTTCGGCTCGGTCGAATATTCAGACTTGCCGGATTCCGAAAATCTTTACCGGACACATGCCCCGACGCGGTGGCACGATATTGTTTTTGATCCGGACGGGCCTTGTCTGACGCAAACCGGCACTATCCGGCTGGATTTGTCCGGTATTGCCAAAGGCTATGCAGTGGATCTGGTGTCTGCTTCTTTACGAAAAGCGGGGGTGAAGCATCATCTGGTTGATATTGGAGGAGAATTGCGTGCAAGCGGGGTCAAGCCGGATGGGCAGCCATGGTGGGTTGAGGTTGAGTCAGTCCCTGAACAGACCGATATGCCGTGTCGCATTGCCTTGTCCGGCTGGTCCGTCGCCACTTCGGGAGACTGGCACAGGCGGCGCAAGGGGCAAGGGCGTGAGTGGTCCCATACCTTGTCCGCCCGGACTGGCAGACCGGTGGAAAATGGCAATCGGGCAGTGACTGTTCTTCACCGCGAGGCGATGCAGGCAGATGGGCTGGCCACTTTGCTGATGGCGCTTCCTTTCGGCGAGGCTTGTCATTTTGCCGATAGTCAGGGCGTGCCCGCCCGCATCACGGGTAGCGATGGACCTGTCCACTCCAGCAAGGCCTGGCAGGCAATGCAATCGGAAAACGACTCCGGTAACGGGGAGGAGGAATAGCATTTATGCTGATCGGAATCGCCAAGGTTCCCAGCACGGAAGACGTGTGTGAATTGCGCGGAATTAATGATGCTAGCCCCTGGGTTGAAGGCAATGAAACAACGGTTCACCAGTCGCGCCTTGCCAATAAAGAGCAATTGGCGCGGGTTCTGTTGCGTAAAGTCTGAATGGTGCAAGTGTCTGATTATTTGATGCTTTTATAAGACGAGGGTGGTGTTGAGAGTTTCAATATCACCAAACTTCCTAACCCCCATTTTGCAGTTCCGGCAGCAGGGTGTCAGTTCCTCGTTACACGGACTGCGCGTTATTAACACTTGACGCAGGCAGATTTGCGAATGATACGCAATCTCTCTTGTATTGCGGGGGACATTGCGTGACATTGCGTGCATCTGCCTGGTATGATGATGAGAGTGACAGACCGGATCTGGCCAAGAATCCGGACACGGCGAAAAACATCGTCAGCCCGGACGATGCGCCTGTTGGGGGAATAGCCAGCCATCGGCCAAACGTCCCTGCTTCTGCAGCTCTTTTTCAATATGGTGTTGATGAAGGCGAAAAAGACCGCACGCATCTACCTGCGGCGGCGCCATATGTCACCGATCACCATGGATCTGGCCGCTATGGAGCCGGGCGCTATGGAGAAGATCGGCCTTTTATCAGCGGGCGGGGGGCGCTGATGACTCTGGCCGTGCATGTTGCCCTGTTTGGCGTTCTGGCAACATTTGAAATCAGCAAGACGCGCACAGCGCCGCTGCCTCTTGTCCAGACATTTGATATTTCAAAACCTCCGCCGCCACCTGAACCGGAAATACCACCTGCGTCTGCTGCTCCATCAACGACACAGGCGGTCACTGCTCCGCCAGTTACGGCGCCATCTCCTCCTGTTACTCTTATGCCTGCCAATCAGATGGCTGTTGCCCCTGAGTCTATTATTCCTCCTGTTGCGCCCGTATCTGCTATTCCGGCCCCGGCTGCGCCTGTGGAATCACCCGGTCCACCGGCAGAATCTGCCCCTGTTACGCCGCCTGATTTCAATGTGGACCAGTTGAATAATCCGGCGCCGTCCTATCCCTATCTTTCGCGAAAGGCGCGGGAAGAAGGTGTCGTCTTGCTGCGCGTTCATGTCACAGCGGGCGGAGCGGCGGGCGAGGTCCGGATTGAAAAGAGCAGCGGATCGCGCCGTCTGGACGATGCTGCCCGCGCGACTGTCAGGAAATGGCGTTTTGTCCCGGCGAGTCAGGCAGGGAAGGCGGTTTCTGCCTGGGTCATTGTTCCGGTAACATTTTCTCTGGGCTGATTATGGACCAGACCCTGATGAAGGGGTTGCTTTTGCTTGTGAAAGGGCACCTGTGGGCGTAGGTGGGCAGCATGTCAGGTGAAATATTAGACAATCAGGGCGGCGGAGACGTCGCATGGCACTGGCCGCCCATCCATCCCGAAGGACGCATGTATGGGGCCATTGCGCTCAGTATCAGCGTTATCATCCTTATCTTTACGGGGCTGGACTTTATCGGCTGGCCCCTCTTTTTTCTGTCACTGGGTATTTTTGCCTTTTTCCGTGATCCAAAACGGGTAGTGCCTCAGGGTGATGATTATATAATCGCCCCGGCTGATGGCCTTGTGTCCCAGATCCGGCTTGTAGATCCTCCGGTCGAATTGCTGGCTGACGCCTCTTCGCCGGTTCCGGGTATGCCAGCGGGCAAGGTGACACGTATTTCCATTTTTATGAGTGTGTTTGATGTGCACATCAACCGGGCGCCTATTGGCGGCACGGTGCGCCGCCTGATTTACATTCCCGGCAAATTTCTGAATGCCGGCGTGGACAAGGCGAGCGAGGAAAATGAACGCCAGCATATTCTGATCGAGCGACCCGATGGTGTGATGATAGGTTTTACCCAGATTGCCGGACTGGTGGCACGGAGAATTATTCCGTTTGTCAAACCGGGTGACATGATGGCTGTCGGACAAAGAGTGGGGCTGATCCGATTTGGCAGCAGGGTGGATGTCTATCTCCCGGCAGGGACAGAGCCGAAAATTCTGCTTGGCCAGAAAATTGTTGCTGGCGAAACCGTGCTTGCTGAACTGGGGCAGGCGGCCCTGATCGAAGGAATTGCCCAGTGAGTGATGTTCGCCTTGGTCCCACGGCGGCAGAGGATGAGAATCCGGTCGGGCGATCGCCC
>JBKEEC010000162.1:0-2099 GCA_047975785.1 Sphingomonadaceae bacterium
AGAATATCTGCATCTCCCGAAGATTCGCGTGCCGTGCGCTGGGGGCGACGCGTTGTTTCTTGTCCATCTTCCGTTTTGGCACGCGCGAGTTTTTCTATCTGTCGCACAGAGAGCTTTTGCCGGATTGCCTGATTTGCCAGTTCAGCTGCGTTGTCATGGCCGATCAGTGCACGTGCATGACCCATGGAAAGATCGCCGGCCTCAACCAGAGACAGGACAGTTTCAGGCAGGCTTAGCAGACGCTGCAAATTCGCAATATGGCTGCGCGACTTGTCAACCATTCGTGCAATTTCCATCTGTGTCAGCGATTCTTCTTCGGCCAGGCGGTGATAGGCGCGTGCTTCTTCAATCGGGTTGAGATCTTCCCGCTGGATATTTTCAATCAGCGCCAGCGCCATGACTTCGCGTTCATCAAGATCCCGTATAAGCGCCGGAATCTCGTGAATGCGGGCCTTTTGTGCGGCCCGCCAGCGGCGCTCCCCGGCAACCAGCTGGTAACGGCCCTGCCCTGCGGGCCGGACAATAATGGGCTGGATAACTCCGCGCTGGGCAATAGAGGCTGCCAGTTCAGCGAGAGCTTCTTCATCAAAATGTTTGCGTGGCTGACCCGGGAGCGGGTCTATGGAGGAAATTGCCAGTTGGGCCAGCCCGCCTGTCGGTGCTAATGCCGTATCGCGCTCCGGCGCTGCGGCATTATCGCCAGATCCGGAAGTGACAAGTGGCTCTTCTCGTCGTGTTTCTCCCAGCAAGGCCCCTAACCCCTTGCCCAGCTTCTTCTTTTTATCTGGATGTGGCCGACTGGGTACTGAAAACCGGATGGGGTCGGTAGAATTGCTCATGCGGCTTTCCTCTCTTCGGGCAGACGTGCAATCAATTCCCGCGCCAGAGAGATATAGGCTCTGCTGCCGGGGCATTGATGATCATAGATAAGTGCGGGCATTCCGTGGCTGGGTGCCTCGGACAAACGGACATTGCGGGGAATGACAGATTCGAACACCAGCTTGCCCAGACAATCCCGCACATCATCGGCGACCTGATCGGTCAACCGGTTGCGACGGTCAAACATGGTCAAAACAATGCCTATAATACCCAGAGACGGGTTAAAGCGTTGCTGGACGCGTTCAACTGTTTGTAATAATTGACTTAATCCTTCGAGAGCGAAAAACTCGCATTGCAGGGGAACCAGTAATGTATCCGCCGCGCCAAGAGCGTTAAGCGTCAACAATCCAAGCGAGGGCGGACAGTCAATAAAGCAGATTTCATGCGAATCATGCCCGGCCAGCGCGTTGCGCAAACGATCCGTTCGATCTGCAACCGACACCAGTTCCACCTCGGCCCCACTCAAATCAACTGTCGCCGGAATAATATCGAGGCCAGGTATTTCCGTTTTCTGGATTACATTTTGCAAACTGACATCATTGACGAGCAGGTCATAGCTGGAGGATTCTCGCATTTCGTTGGTAATGCCCATGCCCGTTGAAGCATTGCCCTGAGGATCAAGATCAACCAGCAAGGTGCGCCATCCGGTAGCGGCCATGGCTGTTGCGATATTGATGGCAGTGGTGGTCTTGCCCACACCGCCTTTCTGATTGGCAATAGCTATACGTATCATTGAGGCTATGCCCCTTTCCCGGCATGGCAGCCGACGATGATTCCAGCATCCGGATCTGTGCAGGATTGTTCCACGTGGAACATGCGCCGCATTCGATTCGATAACCCGGATAAATCCTGCGCTGCAGAACGCCCTTTGGGCAACAGCCAAAGTGTTTCGTCTGTGGAGAACCGTTTGGCGAGATCGAGAAGGCGAGGCATGGGCGCAAAGGCTCTGGCAGAAATTACAGAAGCAGAAAAACTGTCAACCAGCTCCAGCCGACTGCCAATAATGCGGCAATTCGCCAGCTTCAGTTGATTGCGAATCTCACTAAGCCACTCAACCCTGCGACGGCGGGATTCAACCAGTGCAATCTTCCAATCTGGACGCATAATGGCAATCACCAGTCCCGGTAGCCCTGCCCCTGTTCCCAGATCAAGCCAGATATCCTGTTTGGGTTGGAAAGAATCAACAAAATCGATCAATTGGGCACTGTCAGCGATATGGC
>JBKEEC010000163.1:0-1867 GCA_047975785.1 Sphingomonadaceae bacterium
ATCGAACCAGGACGCACTCAGGGCCTTTCGGAAGAAGGCTACAGGCTTCCTGATGAGCCGGAGGCTGATCCCAACTCGATTTCGTTCGCCCCCGGCGCGATGGACGGGTTCTTCGGTCACCATGGTTGTTCTAAATCAAACGACGAGATCGTCCGAAGCCTTCATTCGGCACTGGTTTCTGCTTGCCAAAGCGCGTCTGATTATAATGTGCGCACTCTGTACAAACTGATACTCGACAGTTCAGCACTAGGCGTTATCGATCCATTGATTGAGTGCATTCTTGAAGAGCAAGTTTTGGACGCGGATCGACTGCGCGAAATCGTCTTTTGGTTTACGACAAAGTGTCCAGACCGAGAACCAGTGAAATTTTCCATGGCTTTGCTGGGTCTGTTCCGGGACAGAGATGACACAGACGTTTTCCTGACGCTAGGTAGGCACGATGAGTTTACCCTTTACTCAGCCGTCGCGCTCTCGAACAGCGATGTGTACGGCGAAGAACCTCTTTGGAAACTGGCTATCGCAGCCGAAGGCTGGGGACGCATTAGCTCCGTTGAGCGCCTTGCAGAGACCAGCAGTCCTGAAATCAAAGATTGGCTGCTTCGAGATGGCTTCAAGAACAGCGTCATGTACGAGTATTTGGCGTGCATCTGCGCGCGAACGGGCGATCTTCACCTCGCGTTGGGGCGCGAAGAAGATGACCCCGAGTTATTCAATTCGGCAGTCGAATTGATCGACACATTGGTTTCGGGAGAGGGCGGCCCCGCCGAAGGTTTGCCTGATTACGAACATGGATGTGCAGCTATCAAAAGGCTTTTGAGCAAAGGCGACAGTAAGTTTTCATCAGCTTCGCACTTCCGGTTCCTATGGAAGCTCAAAGAGCGTATTGCCGTACATTTGTCAGGCGAGCGTGTACTGGAACAAGATTGGACCGTTGAGGACTCAGGAGCTATCGCCGAGAGGATCAAAATCCTCCTATCGAAAAGCGAATGGAGAGATGTGCTTATTGATGCTTTGAAGAATGGAGATAAGCAGAGCTTTTGGGATGCCAGCAGATCATGTGAAAAGCTTGGCATCGACCCATGGCAATACTTCTTGGACAGAACGAAGGCGGGCGAAGACTATTGGTGGGACCTGATGCGCACATCCGATCCGAACCGCATTGACGAAGTCTTGGTACTGGCAGCCCAAAAAATCCCTCTTGATGAAATCGCCACTGGTCCCGGTAACGACCTTGGGCTGGGCATTGAATATTCCGCTCACAGCGCACTCGACTTTATCCTACAGGACTTGGGCAAGTTTCCGAGGAAAGGCTGGGACTTTGTAAAGGTGGGGCTGCGAAGCCCGGTGATCCGGAACAGAAACATGGCAATTCGCGCGCTTTCGGAGTGGGGTCAAGACAACTGGCCCGATGATGCGAATGAGCACATCAAAAGAGCAATGTCTGAGGAGCCGGATAAAGGCGTGCAAATGCGTTTAGAAAATGTACTAGCGGGCCGGGAGCTTGATTGACTGCTGATCTATAATTTCTCCAGAGCGGCCATTGGCGCAGGTGCAGCGAAAGCTCACTTTGTCCCGCATAGTCGCCAACTACCACAATCAGCCGGTCGATGGCGCAGGTCGCGCTCGGCTCCCGCGCACTGGATACAAAGGCACATGCCGCCACGATCCCCGGGGCTGGTCCGTCCAGCCGTCTCGCGCTAATCAACCGGCATGGAACGCTATTCGACTCAGGCCCTTGCCCTCGGCTCGATCCTGGTTTCGCTTCTGGTGCTGGCGCTGAAGATGCTGGCCTGGCGGCTGACCGGATCGGTCGCGCTGTATTCCGACGCGCTGGAATCGCTGGTCAATGTGGTCGGCGCGGTGATCG
>JBKEEC010000164.1:0-1867 GCA_047975785.1 Sphingomonadaceae bacterium
TGAGGCCAGGCACTTCTTCGCCGAGTGCCCCGGCAAAATCACTTCAATCACCTCAAGAGAGTGGGCAACGGACAACGCATAGGGCCGTTGGTATCACATCCCATTTATGCCCGCCATCCTCGCGCGGCCAATAGCGCAACAGAGGCGTATCGACCGCCTGAACGATGCGCTGCAACAGCCGCCGCATCAACTCCGAAATTCGCTCGATCATGTCGAGGCCGATGCCCGCGCCGCTGATCTCCTCGGTCAGTGCCGCCGCGACATAGCGATCGGGGTCCGGTTCGGCATTGCGCAGTTCCGACAGGAAGCGGCTTTGCTCGGGGTAAAGCCGCCCATCGCGTTCCGCCCGCAGCGCCCCGCGATAGCGCCCCACGACCATGCGATGCAGATCATAGGCCTGTTCTTCGGTCTCGTTCAGATCTTCCAGCAGCAGCCCGTGATAGGGGCCACTGGCCGCCTTGGCCCAGAGAAACAGCGCCTCGCTTGCGGCCGTTGCTCTCGCCTCTGCCCGCGCAGTTGCCTGCCTCTTCTCGAACTCCACCGCCACCATAGCTGCCTGATGTTCTGCCCGCTGTTTGTCCCCCTCCGCGCGCAGAATATCGGCATGAATATGTTTGCGGCGGGTTTGATCTGAACTCTTCCCGCGCTCAATCCGCAGATCGAGACGATCCTTGCACCAGAGATTCCAGCTCGACTGCATCGCCTGACCGGAAGTCTTGGCCTTCATCGCCTTGCGCAGCTCTTCCTTCGCCATCCGCGTCGAGATCGTCAGCACCTCCTTCGCCGCCGCGTTCTTGCGAGACTTGCGGCGCTGCATCCGCACCGGCACGACCACCAGATCGACGTTGCCACTGCCTTGCTCGTCCAGATCAAAGCGCGTGTGGATGACCGAACCTTCGCCCGCCCAGCTTTCCGCCCAAGCCTTGGCTTCATCGAACAGCCGCTGGATCCGGTCGTTCTCTGCCGAATGTGCATCGCGCCCATCCTCTTCCAGCCACTCCCGCGACACGCCCACCAGCATGTGCAGGGCCAAGGATGCGCCGCCGCGCTCAACCGCGCCGGTCTCTTCCTTGTGCCGTTTGAAGGCATCCCAGAGGTCGCAACCGCCCGCGTTGATGCCCACTCCCATCTTCGACCATGCCAAGGGGTCAAGCTCGCGGACGCGGCGCAGCAACGAGGTTTTGTCGAGCCTCTTGGCATGGGCCTCGATCCCACCCATCGACGTTTTCCCCGTCGATCCGGCCTTCACATTCGCTGCGCGGACGAAGGATTTGAAACCGCCCCCACTCATGCTGCGGCCTTCGATTCATCGGCAAAATGAGCGCTTATTGCCGCTGCCAGTTTCTTAGGCACCTCCCGGCCTAACATTCGATAAATCTGAGAAAGCTGGGTGAGCCAACTGAGGCTATCTCGCGGCTCCGGTCAGCTTCCGGGGAGCAGGTAGCAACTCCTGCCCTGCTCGTCGCGCACCTGTCGAAATAGCCGATCCAAGCGTTCAAACCCGACCGCCTGCAACCTGTCACTCCACGTTCGCTCAAAAACACCGCCACCGCCGGGCACCAACCGAAGCGCAATGCGGGATTGCTCCTCATCAGGCAAATCCCGTGTCAGCGCTCTTTTTTTCTTTGTTTTTTCTTTCTCTTTTATTGGTGGACATTTTTGTCCGGGTTCGCGCGACATTTCTGTCCGTCTTTCCCGCCTCCTCTTTTTTGCGTAACTCTTGGGCTGCCTGATGCGATGTTTTGGACGGCACGTATTCGGTAGACTGCTTTTGACCATTCCCGCGCCTGATCTCGAACCACTTGCCATCGAGTTCCTTGATCAGACGCTGGATGGTCTTTTCGCTCTTCAGCCCAAGATCTTCGCA
>JBKEEC010000165.1:0-2853 GCA_047975785.1 Sphingomonadaceae bacterium
TCCGTTTTCGTCATGGTAGGCGTAGGCAGTGTGTGTGCCTGCCGCCGACACTTCCTTGAGCATTTGGCGCGGCTCAGTGCGCCGGTGAAAGGTGGTGTCGGGTTCACGGTTGCGGGCAGGCAGGAAGCCGTCACGCCGCATCTTATCCTTGACTGCCATCGGATCACCGCCGTTGTGGACGTAAATAAGCACCCCATCGGGCGCACTGGGGTCAATCGTGATCGATGTTCCCCGGTCATGCTTTCCGTGCCCCTCGGTGGGGATATTCACCTGATTGCCGCAGGCATCTCCGCCGTACTTGTTGGCGATGGCCTTGGGGTCGAGCATCAAGGTCATGCCGCACCCCCTTTCGCAAAAGCGGTCAACCATGCAGTGCCAAGATGAATTTCGATCAGGTACGGAATTTGTTGCGCGGCCCAGATATTGACGATAAAGTCGTCATCACCAGTGCCCTTCCAAACATTGGTTTCGCCCTCGCTATCGGTGCCAGCCGATGCGGGGGCTTTCATTTTCGGGGGTGGGTCAATGGCGTTACACGGACATAACTCGGACACCTTACTCCATCGCGGATAGAGCGTTCCAGTTATTCTCTTTCTTTTCTGTGTCTTATTGGTCGGGGAGAGAGGATTCGAACCTCCGGCCCCTGCCTCCCGAAGACAGGGATGGTTGGGGGAATCGGCAAGAAACAGCGATTTCATTTTGCTCTCAATCCGACACATAGCAGGAACAACCCGCCAAAACATGACTTTTTCACCGGAATGGCACCGGAAAGTTGGGGGCAGGGGAAATCAGGAGCTCCGCCCGGCAGGCAAAGAAAAACCGCGGAGAGGGCGGCAACCCTCTCGCGCGGCGAATTCCATAGCTGTGCGGCTATTCAGGCAACCTACGGCACGCCCGATTCGAGTGCAAGGGCAAACCTTGCAGGCGGTGCATCATGAGCGTCGCCATCACGCACACGGGACTGCCTGAAGGGGTCAGCCGTCGGGATCTTGTCGCGCTTGTCGATCAGGTCGGGAAAAGTGCATTCGGTCTGTCCAGCACAGCGAAAAAGCTGCTGTGCAAGCTTATCAGCAAAACTAGCGATGAAGATTACGAGCCGGGCCGCATCTGCTCGGTGTGGTGCAAATCCATACGCCTGGCCAACGAGCTTGAACTTAGCCCACGGTCCATCAACCTGGCGGAGGGGCAGCTCGCGAAAGCCGGTGTGGTAGTGCGCGAAACCGGAAAACGTGGTTACCGCAATGGGGATCGTGTCGGTGGTATCATCGTGTGGGCCTGCGGCATCAACCTTGCACCATTTATCGAGCGCTATCAGGAGTTGAAGGCGGCAGCCGAGGCGGAACGACTTCAGGAACTTGCCGATGAGGCTTGCCGTGCGGACATCAGGATTATCGGTCGTCAGATCCGTGAATCCGGCGAAGTGAATGCCCGCGATAGAGCGAACGAAATCCTGCCAGACGGACGAACGGCAAACATCCGGAACAGCGCCAGGCTGGAGGAAATCCGCGATGCACTCGCCGGCATCCTGCAGGCCATCAAACGGGAGCCGCGTCGGCAAAAAACGACGCACGGGTCGGAAGAAACTGGCGCACACAATACAGAACCTGAATCTATCCAGGAATCCTGTAGCGATCAGCGGGCGCCTGAACGCGAAGCATCCGGCGTCACCGTTCGTCAGGCCTTGTCGGTTGCCACTCCCGAGTTTTGCGAGATCTATGCTGCGCAGGTTCGCAGTGGCTGGCCGGGGCTTGCCGATGCGGCCCGGCAGTTGGCGTCTTCGCAGCTTGCAATCGGCCAGAAGACGTGGGGTGCGATGTGTCATCGGCGTGGACCGGAGGTGGCTGCGCTTTCGATCATCCTGATCGACAGGCATGACCGATTGCACAGGGATCACCCCTGGCGCGTGAAGAAGTCTCCCGGCGGGTGCTTCGTCGGACTGATGCGAAACCCTCGCAACCTGATGCGTATGTTCAGGGCCAGCCAAGGCTTGGCGGAGGAGCATTTCTGCACGCTGCCGCAACCGGTCGAAACGACCGGACAGGAAGACACCGGCCAGATCGGCAATCTCATCGCCAGACTTATGCCGTCATTTGGAACAAGGGAGGTCCGTCATGAGCGCAACTAGCCCTGCTGGTCCCCGGGCATCCCAATCTGTTCGTGGAAGCCAGCACATGCACAAGTGCCCCCGGGTCCGGCCTACCGGCCGCCCTGTCCCCGTTGAAAATCGTAATCTTCCCCGAAATTCCGGAAATCACAACGCCACATCGGGACAAGCAGATGGGGGTAAGTGGGATGCACACTCCACGCTACCGGTTAGCGCCAAAGGTCAATCCGGAAAGATACGGAATTCTGCGGTTCTAGCGCATAGCTATGGTCCTAGCTCCGGCAGAAAAACTGTTTCGGCTACGATGCCCGCCTATGCACCTTGCCTATTTCCTTCCTATTTCAACGGGTTGTGCCATAGGCACAGTGTCCGCCGCTTCCGGCGGGAGGTCCGCTGACATGGCACAAATCAACATCACCCTCGACGACCAAATGGTGGCGGATATCGACCGTGTCGCTTCCGAAAGAGGGCTGCGTCGTCCCGATTTCCTGCGATCCATAATAGCCGAAGTGATCGAGGCGCATGACGACGGGCGCCTTGCGTTTCAGGCAGCCAAGGCGACCAACCTGGATATGAGTGCCAGCACTCTCGTAGCACGGATCGCAGAGCTGGCTGATGAACTCGAACGATCCCAGCGGGTCAATCAGCGCCACGAAAAGCGCATCGTTGCAAAGTGGAATGGCGGTGAGGAGGCCGCGCGTGCGGCCTTCGAGCGTCTGCGTGATATTCTGATCGACCAGAACCGCAAA
>JBKEEC010000166.1:0-18377 GCA_047975785.1 Sphingomonadaceae bacterium
ATACCCATTTGAAGATGTCCGTCCATCCAATGGCATGATGTCAAAACACGCTGTTATTGTGCGCGAACCTGCCGGTGTCGTGGCAGCAATCGCCCCCTGGAATGGTCCTCTTGCATCCCTGATGGTAAAAATGGCACCTGCTCTGGCGGCAGGCTGCACCATGGTCCTTAAGCCTGCTCCGGAAACACCGCTTGAAGCCTTTATCATTGGCGAAGCCGCGGAAGAAGCGGGATTGCCAGATGGGGTCATCAATATTCTACCGGCTGACCGGGAAGAATCCGACCTGCTGGTACGCCACCCGGGCATAGATAAGGTCGCCTTTACCGGCTCAACAGGTGTCGGCCTCCATATTGCCCAGGTCTGTGCCGCGCGTATGGCACGTTTCACGATGGAGCTGGGCGGAAAATCTGCAGCAATCGTGCTCGACGATTACAGTCCGTCCGAATTCGGCCCTGCTATTGCGCCTCTCATTACCTTGCTGTGCGGACAGGCATGTATCAATTTCAGCCGGATTCTGGTCCCGCGCAGTCGTCATGATGATTATGTCGAAAGTCTGGCTGCGGCAATGAGCGCGACACCTGTGGGCAACCCTCTCGATCCGGGCACAATCATGGGGCCTCTGGCGATGAAGCGCCATCATGCCAAGGTTTGCTCCTATATAGAGAAAGGAAGCGCAGAAGGCGCACGGATTGCTACAGGCGGGGCGCGGCCTCCCGGTCTTGATCAGGGGTATTTTGTGCAACCCACGGTTTTTGCCAATGCCCGCAATGATATGGTTATTGCCCAGGAGGAAATCTTTGGTCCCGTTACGGCAGTTATTCCTTACGACAGCGAAGAAGAAGCAATTTCCATTGCCAATGATAGCGAATTTGGCCTTTCGGGAGGTGTATACACCCACGACACAGACCGGGCCTATGCTGTTGCAAGGCGAATCCGCACGGGGCATTTCACTCAGAATGGCCGCGACTTCGATCTGACAGTTCCGTTTGGTGGCTTCAAAAAATCCGGTGTCGGCCGGGAAGGTGGCCCGGAGGGGCTAGAGGCGTTTACGGAACTCAAAACCGTATTTCTACCTCAAATACCCACTCACCTGCAAAGCTGAAACACGGCAAAAACGGGGAGCCAGAAATTGATCTGGCTCTCCTGTGGTGTTTACATTCAGCGGCAACATTCAAGAGCGGCGATGACGTTGAAAAAGCCGGCTGGGTTTCTGACGATTGTGTTGTGCCGGGTTACGATGACCCTGAAGTGCTTGATGTTTTTGAAAAGTGCCCGATGATGCTTCGACCTTTGTAGAGAGCAGCATCGAAGCTTCACCATTGCGCGGTCTTGGTCCGTCGCGGGACGACGGATCGGACGCCGCTGGCAAGCAATGGCGTCCATGGCTCGTGGTCGTCGCAGCCCTTGTCTGTCACGACATGATCTGCCTGCGATCCATTGAGCAGCCCTTTATAGCATCGCGAGAATAGGTTGAAACATGTGCGATGCTATAGTTTGGTATTACACCTCATCAGCCCAGTAAAGCCGCACAGGATTATCAACCAGCAGTTTCTGCTGAAGTTCTGCGGTGGGGGCGATGCGGGGGATCATATCTACCAGATGGCCATCATCAGGCAGGATATTCTGCTGATTGGGATGCGGCCAGTCCGTGCCCCAGATGCAGCGATCAGGATAATCCTCGACCAGTGGCCGCACGCTATGGGCAAAATTATCCCATGGATCACCTGAGGAATCGAGCCGGTCGGGGCAAGTCGGCTTGAAATGGATATCCTCACGCGATTCCAGCAAGGCGCGAAAGGCACGCATATCCGGCCCGTCCGGCCCCTGCATCACATCAGGGCGGCCCATATGATCAATAACGACAGGCACGGGGAGCGCATCCATGAAGGGACGCATTTCCTCAAGAATATCGGCCTCGAAATAAATCACCACATGCCACCCGGCAGGCAGGCGTCCGGCAACCTCCAGGAACTTGTCCTTCGGGGCATCATCCACCAGTCGTTTCAGGAAATTGAAGCGTATGCCGCGCATACCACCTTCATGAAGCGCGGCAAGATCAGCATCGGAAATAGCCGGATCAACCACGGCCACGCCCCGCGCCTTGCCGTCTGACTTTGCAATAGCATCCAGTGTCGCGGCATTATCCGTTCCGTGACAACTGGCCTGCACTATCACATTGCGCGCAAAACCCAGATGGTCCCGCAGGGCAAACAGTTTGTCCGGCCCTGCATCTTCGGGCAGATATTTAGCCTTCGGGCTGAAAGGGAATTGTGCCATCGGGCCAAACACATGGCAATGCGCATCCACGGCGCCTGCTGGCGGAGTGAAAACCGGCCTGGACGGATTTGCATTCCAGCTTGTGATACGCTCAGACATAAACAATCCCATCCATCAGTTTACGCGCTGTGCGCAGAAGGGCACTGCTGGTTACAGCGCCTTTATCATCCACTTCGAGCACACAGCTCATTTCCCCTGTCGGGTGCTCGACACTCAGTGTCTTGCGCGCGCCCTCCGGCACTTCGGCCAGCTGAGCGGCTGGCGAGCCTTCAACCAGACAGGCCGTGGCGACACTCACCGCACCCAACACCCCGATACTGGCATGGGCACGTTTGGGAATGAAGCTACGCACACAAATGGCTCCACCATGCAGGGGCGGCGCAACCAGCATCATTTTGGGCACGCTTTTATCTGCCACATCGCCCAGATTCATGTGCGGCCCGGCAGCTAGCCGTATGGCTTCTATTTTCGCACGCATCGGGGCCATTGCCTCGCCTTCCAGTTCCTCGCGTGTCTCATAGCCAGTTGCGCCAACATCTTCGGCCCGTATCACAATGCAAGGCATACCATTATCAATCAGGGTGCAGGCCACGCCTTCAATCTCATCCACCGCATTGCCGGTGGGGAGCAAGCTGCCGCAGCTTGAGCCTGCGGTATCGCGAAACTCCAGCGGCACCGGCGCATGGGTGCCGGGCACGCCATCAATGCGGGCATCACCGGAATAGGACACAATACCGCCCGGCGTCTGCACGCTCGCTACCGCAACCTGTCCGGTATTTTCCATAAAAATGGTTACGCGGGTTTCATCGCTATCAGGAAGCACCAACCCGCGCTCAATCGCAAAAGGCCCGACACCAGCCAGGATATTGCCGCAATTCTGCGCGTCAGACACCAGTGCCTGATCGACAAACACCTGCAAAAACAGGTAATCGACATCAATCCCTTTCCGTGCCGAGCGGCGGATAAGAGCGACCTTGCTGGTCAGCGGATCTGCCCCGCCCATCCCGTCTATCTGGCGAGGGTCCGGGCTGCCCATAACCCGCAGCAAAAACGCATCGCGCATGGCGGTGTCTGCAGGCAGGTCATCAGCGAGAAAATACCCGCCCTTGGAAGTCCCGCCGCGCATCCACATGACCGGCGCACTGGCGGGAATTTCAGACATATTTCAGTCCTTCCGCCTCCAGTCGCTCGCGCATTTTATACATATCAAGGCCGAGCACACCGCTGGCCAGTTTTTCGCGTTTTTCTGCCTCATTGGCTTCACGCGCACGGGCTTTTTCCAGTACCCCGGCCGCATTGGCGCGCGGCACACATACCACGCCATCATCATCGGCTACGATCACATCCCCCGGATTGACCGCAGCACCGGCACAGACCACAGGAACATTGACACTGCCCAGAGTATTCTTGACAGTTCCTTGTGCAAATACCGCTTTCGACCATACGGGAAAGTTCATTTCGGTCAGGTCAAGCACATCGCGCACACCCGCATCAATAATCAGGCCACGACACCCCCTCGCCTGTGCACTGGTGGCCAGCAAATCGCCGAAATAGCCATCTTCGCACGGGCTTGTTGGCGCAAGCAGCAACACGTCACCGGCCTGCAATTGCTCAATCGCGACATGCACCATCCAGTTGTCACCCGGTGGGGCACTGATTGTTACCGCATTACCGGCGATACGGGCACCTGCATAAATCGGACGCATATAGCTGGCCAGCAAGCCGGTGCGGCCCTGCGCTTCATGCACGGTTGCCACACCACAGGCGGCAAGCCCATCCACAATGGCCATGTCCACCCGCTCTATATTCTGGACTACGATGCCGCTCATCTATGCTCTCCTGCCCTGTTGTTCACCCGTTACCCCTGCTGGATGCACCTTGTCCGGCCTGCAGAGCCAATGGGAAGTTGCACAGGGGCATAAATAAATACTAAGTGTTACAAAATGGATTTGCACTCTATCAGCATCCGGCATTTTGCAGCCATGGCCGCGACAGTCCGCCATGGCAGCCTGACACAGGCCGCCCGCGCCGTGAATCTGACCCAGCCTGCTTTGTCACAGGCTATTTCCCGGCTGGAATCCCAGCTTGAATGCGCCCTGTTTGATCGTGGCCCTGCCGGAATGAGTCCGACAGAGCCGGCCACATTGCTCACCCCGCGCGCAGAAACCGCCATTTCCCATATTGGCAGCACCCGTGTTACCGGAACCCAGATGCGGGCCTTTCTTGCCCTTGCACGTGGAGGCAGTTACGCCTCAGCCAGTGAGGCAACGGGGCTGAGCGCAGCCTCCTTGCACCGCGCCGTGGCTGATCTGTCTGTGGCACTTGGGCAAAGACTGGTTGAACGACGCGGGCGTAGCGTCATCCTTACCCGTGCCGGACAGCGCCGTGCACGCGGATTTGGCCTCGCCATGGCGGAGCTACGCGCCGGTATTGATGAAATCTCTGCGTGGCAGGGAAAGGCCGCCGGACGTGTAGTGATTGGCGCCATGCCTTTATCACGCGCACGCTGGCTGCCTGCGGTGATCGCACGGTTCACCCGGAAATGGCCCGGAGTCGATATTTCCGTTATAGAAGGCAGCTATTCCGAAATGGCCGGACCTTTGCGTGATGGCGATATTGATTGCCTGCTCGGCGCCTTGCGCGACAGCACAGCGGAAGATGATCTGGCACAGGAAGCCGTGTTTGATGACCGTCCGGTGGTTATCATGCGCACTGGCCATCCCCTGCTGAATCTGACGCAGATCTCGGCACAGGATTTCAGTCAGTATCCATGGATACTTCCTTCGCGCAGCACGCCGCTACGCCATTATTGGGAAGATATGTTTCTCTCTTGCGGGGTTACGCCGCCCCATGTCGGGGTTGAATGTGGCTCTGTGCTGACCACGCGGCAATTATTGCTTGCAGGCGATGCCTTGACCTTGCTTTCTCCCGAACAATTATGGGTCGAACTTGAAGGGAAAGTTCTGACCTCCTGCCCGCCCCCGGCAGAAGTGCGCCGCACAATTGGCATTATTACCCGCACAGGCTGGCGCCCTACCCCGCCACAGACAGACCTTTTAACCATTCTGCGCGAGGTCGGAATACAGTTCAATTCGTAAAAACTTATAGTAATTTCATTCTATCAATTTGCGCTGTCACGTCAGGATAGGACAGGACAGCCAAGGAATGACACAGAATCTGTCCCTGATCGGATTCGGCGAGGCCGGATCAACTTTTGCCCATGCCGGTCAATGGGGAGCACAGGCGCATGTGTGGGATATTGCCGCGCCGCGCCGCGCACTGGCACAGGCAGAAGGAATACAGGTTGCATCCGATGCAGCAGATGCCTTGCGCAGTTCTACACTCGCACTCAGCCTCGTTACAGCCGATAGCGCCCTGCCCGCAGCGCGTGACTATGCCCCGTTTCTGGCAAGCGGTGCCATATGGTGTGACATGAATTCCATTGCTCCCCAGAGCAAGCAGGAAGCAGCCAGATGGATTGAGGAAGCCGGAGCGCATTATGTTGATGTCGCGATCCTGGCCCCGGTTAATCCGGCACGTATGGCAGTTCCGTTGCTGCTTTCCGGCAAGGCCGCCACAGATGCGGCACATTGCCTGTCCACCCTTGGCTTCAGCAATGTCCGCGTGGTCGGGGATACCATAGGGCGGGCCAGCGCGATCAAGATGGTGCGATCTGTCATGGTCAAGGGGCTGGAGGCGCTGACTGACGAAATGATGGCAGCCGCCCATGCGGCGGGTGTGGAGGATGAAGTGCTGGCCTCACTTGATGCCAGTGAGAAATCCATCCCATGGAAGGAACGTGCCGCCTATAATCTTGAGCGGATGGAGACCCATGGTGGTCGCCGCGCTGCCGAGATGGAAGAAGTCGCTAAAACACTGGCCGGTTTTGGTGTCGAACCATTGATGACGACGGGCACTGTCACCCGCCAGCGCGCAGCGGGTATTCGTGGCCAGCAAACAAAAGGCAACCGGAAAACAAGAGAGGGAAAGGCTGCATGAGTCTGATTATTGACTGCCATGGCCATTATACCGTGCTCCCCAAAGGGCATGATCAATGGCGCGAGGCACAAAAAGAAGCCTATAAGAACGGCACCAGCCCACCCCCATATCCGGATATTACGGATGATGAGGTCCGTCAGACAATCGAGGATAACCAGCTCCGTCTGATCAGGGAGCGCGGGGCGGATCTGACGATTTTCTCCCCCCGTGCAAGCGCCATGGCGCCGCATATTGGCGATCAGGCTGTAGCTGCGGAATGGGCAAGGCATTGCAACAATCTCATTTACCGGGTGACGCAATTATTCCCCGAAACCTTTGTCGGCGTGTGCATGTTGCCGCAAAGCCCGAAGGCCGACCTTGCCGCCAGTGTCAGGGAACTGCGCCGCTGCGTCGAGGAAATGGGCTTTATCGGCTGCAACCTCAATCCCGATCCGGGTGGTGGCCATTTTGATTTTCCGCCGCTGACGGATGAATACTGGTTCCCCCTCTATGAAACGATGGAAGAGCTGGACGTTCCGGCAATGATCCACGTATCGGGCAGTTGCAATCCGGCCATGCACGCCACTGGCGGCTATTATCTGGCGGCTGATACTGTGGCTTTCATGCAATTGCTGCAAGGAGACCTGTTCTCCCGTTTCCCTGATCTCCGCCTGATTATCCCGCATGGCGGCGGAGCAGTGCCTTATCACTGGGGCCGGTATCGCGGACTCGCGGATATGCTGAAACAGCCTGATCTTGATACGCATCTGATGAATAATGTCTTTTTTGATACCTGCGTCTATCATCAGCCGGGAATTGATCTGCTTGCCGATGTGATCGAGAACAAGAATATCCTGTTCGGCAGTGAAATGGTCGGTGCGGTGCGCGGGATTGATCCGACCACCGGCCATTATTTTGACGATACCAAACGCTATGTCGATGCGCTTGATATCAGCGAGGAAGAGCGTCACGCAATTTTTGAAGGCAATGCCCGTCGGGTGTTCCCCCGGCTTGACGCCATGTTGAAGGAGAGAGGGCAATGAGCATGAAACCGACCCAGAACATCCATGAATATCTTGCCGAGTTTGATGATATTCCCGGAACCCGCGTTTACACAGCGGCACGCGCGCGGCGCGGCTATCATATCAACCAGTTCGCCATGAGCCTGATGAAGGCTGAAAATCGCGAACGCTTCAAGAAGGATGAAAAAGCCTATCTTGATGAATGGGATATATCCGATGAGGGCAAACAGGCCCTGCTGGATCGCGATTACAACCGATTGCTTGATCTGGGCGGAAATGTCTATTTTCTGTCAAAGCTGTTTTCGACCGACGGGCTGAGCTTTGCCGAAGCCGTCTCGACCATGACCGATATGACCTTTCCCGAATACAAACAGATGATGCTGGATGGCGGCCGTTCACCTGAAGGCAACCGCTCAATCAAAGGAGGATACTGATATGGCACGCATTACCGCCGGTGTCGGATCGAGCCATGTCCCGCTGCTGGGCGTTGCAGTCGATCAGGGCAAGACCCAGGATGATTATTTCGGTCCAATATTCAAAGGCTATGAATGGACAAAACAGTGGGAAAAGCAGGAAAAGCCCGATGTGGTGATCCTGGTCTATAATGACCATGCCAGCTTTTTCGACATGAAGATCGTCCCCACTTTCGCAATCGGAACCGGTGAGCGTTTTGGCATTTGTGATGAAGGCTGGGGGCCGCGCCCCGTGCCGGATGTGGAAGGCCACCCCGATCTTGCATGGCATATCGCCCAGAGCCTGATCCTTGATGAATTTGACATGACCATTGTTAATGAAATGGATGTCGATCACGGCCTGACAGTGCCGCTCTCCATGATGTTCGGCCAGCCCGATGCGTGGCCTGCCAAAGTCATTCCACTGGCGGTAAATGTTGTTACCTATCCGGTGCCTTCGGGCAATCGCTGCTGGATGCTGGGCGAGGCCATCAGGCGCGCGGTTGAGAGCTTCCCCGAAGATCTCAACGTGCAGATCTGGGGCACGGGCGGCATGAGCCACCAGTTGCAGGGCGCACGCGCCGGTCTGCTCAACCGCGAATGGGATAATATGTTCCTTGATGGTCTGGTGGGCAATACCGATGAACTGCGCGAGGTGCAGCATATTGAATATCTGCGCGAAACCGGTTCCGAAGGTATTGAAATGGTCATGTGGCTGATTATGCGCGGGGCATTGGGCAAGGAAACAGGCTGCCTGCACCGTTTCTACCATATACCCTGTTCCAACACGGCCATCGGGCATATCGTGCTCGAACCACTAGATGCACAAAACGCGGCCAAAGCAGCCTGAAACCGGACGAACAAAAGGAACTGACTATGCGTATCGCACTGGCCGGGGCTGGCGCCTTTGGCGAAAAACACCTTGACGGGCTGATGAAAATTGACGGGGTGGAAATCACCTCGATTATCAGCCGCACCGCTGAACAGGCTGCTTCTGTGGCAGAAAAATATGGCGCGAAACACAGCTCAACCGAACTGGATGACGCGCTGGCGCGCGATGATGTGGATGCGGTAATCCTCTGCACGCCAACCCAGCTTCATGCACAGCAGGCCATCGCCTGTATGGATGCAGGAAAGCATGTGCAGGTGGAAATCCCGCTGGCAGACAGCTGGGCCGAGGCGCAGGCGGTTGAAGCCAAACAGAAAGAAACCGGCCTTGTCTGTATGGTGGGCCATACCCGCCGGTTCAATCCCAGCCACCAATATGTCCATAACCGGATTCTGGCCGGGGAATTCAATGTTCAGCAAATGGACGTGCAGACCTATTTCTTCCGCCGCAAGAACCTTAACGCCAAGGGTGAGGCAAGAAGCTGGACAGATCATCTTCTCTGGCACCATGCGGCTCATACGATTGATCTGTTTGCCTATCAGACAGGCCGGATTGTTGACGCCCATGCCATTCAGGGACCGAAGCATCCCGAACTGGGCATTGCCATGGACATGTCGATCCAGCTCAAGGCCGAAACCGGCGCAATCTGCACCCTGTCGCTGAGTTTCAACAATGATGGCCCGCTCGGAACATTTTTCCGCTATATCGGAGATACGGCAACCTATATTGCCCGCTATGATGATCTGGTAAATGGCAAGGAAGAGCCGATTGATGTCAGCAAGGTTGCGGTCAGCATGAACGGAATCGAGCTTCAGGATCGTGAATTTATCGCCGCCATTCGCGAAGGGCGTGAACCAAACAGTTCGCTCGCCTCGGTAATGGATTGCTACCGCGTCATTGGCGAGCTTGCCGCCGGATTTGACGCGACAGATGGATGGAGCTGATTAACATGAAACGGACTCTTGCGGGGCGTGAAGTAAACGCCATTGGCCTTGGCTGCATGAATCTCAGCTGGGCCTATGGTGATCCGCCTCCGCATGAGGACAAGATCAGACTGCTCAACCGCGCGCTGGATATTGGTTATGACCATCTCGACACTGCCAATATCTATGGCAAGGGTGCAAATGAGGAATTGCTGCGTGAGGCGGTTATGCACCGGCGCAAGGAGTTCCTGCTCGCCAGCAAGACCGGCATGATAATTGATGGACCGCGGCGCGGAATTGACTGCTCGCCAGAAGCGGTCACTTCCTCGCTGGATGCCAGCCTGAAACGGCTCGGAACCGATCATATCGATTTGTTCTATATGCACCGCTTTGACCCGAAAGTGCCGATTGCCGATAGCGTAGGCGCGATGGTGCGCGCCATTGAGGCGGGCAAGATCGGCGCTTACGGCGTGTCGGAATGGAGTGCAGCTCATATCCGCGAGGCGCATGGCGTGCATCCGATGGCGGCCGTGCAGCCGGAATATTCGCTCTGGACCCGTAATGTCGAACTCGGCGTGCTCGAAACAACACGCGAGCTTGGCATTGCTCTGGTAGCCTTCAGCCCCGTGGCGCGCGGCGCGCTGGGCGGGGAACTGCGTGATCCGCAAACTCTCGGCGAGAAAGATCTGCGTCGCTCGCACCCGCGTTTCCTGCCCGAAAACTGGCCGCATAATCTGGAACTGATTGACCGGTTCAACATGCTGGCCACGGATGCAGGCATTGAGCCAGCCCAGCTTGCCCTCAGATGGGTTCTGTCACGCGGGGAGCATGTCCATGCCATCCCCGGCACGACCAGTATCGGCCATCTGGAAGAAAATTTTGCCGCGATGGCCTGCACCATATCTGATGCAACGCTGGGCGAAGCCGGCTCAATCATCAACCAGCAGAGCGTTCAAGGCCACCGCTACCCCGAAGTCATACGCAATACGATCGATACTGAAGATTTCGTCACATAAGGGTGGAAATGGCAATACAACTGGCAATGCCGGCGATAATATTCATCGGCAGGCCAATTTTCACAAAATCCATAAAGCGGTAATTAGTAGCGCCATAGACCAGCGTATTGGTCTGGTATCCAATCGGCGTAGCGAAGCTGGCGCTGGCCCCGAACATCACTGCCACAACAAGCTGCCTTGGATCGACTCCGATTGCTCCGGCCAGACCAATTGCAATCGGGGTCATGATCACGGCGACAGCATTGTTGGTTACCGTTTCGGTCAGAACGCTCGTCAAGGCATAGATAGCAAATAGCAGAACCAGCGGAGAGAGCATCCCCAGATGGGGTTTAATCAGGCTGACTATCAGATCAACCGTGCCTGCATTTTCAAGCCCCTTGCCAAAGGCCAGCATTCCGAAAATCAGAACCAGTGTGCTACCGTCAATCGATGCCCAGGCCTCTTCCGGTTCGATGCAGCGGGTTAACAGCACCATGCCAACACCCGCCAGAGCAAGCCCTTCAATCGGGAACCCCGCTGTTGCGGCAAGAATTACGACTCCGGCCAGCGTGGCAATGGCAATCGGTGCCTTGGTCCGGCGGAAAGAGCGCACTCTCGCTTCACCGACATCGGCCAGTGATACGTTTGATTGCAGGGCTTCTGCCGCGTCATTGCCAGCGGCAATCAGTAGCCGGTCACCGGCGCGCACACGCACATTGGCGAGGTCCGGCCCTGCGACATGACGTGGTCGGGAAAGTCCAAGAACGCGCACCTTGAGCCGGGACAGCAAGGGAATATCAGCAAGCCTGCGCCCGATAACCGAATGAGATGGTGTTATAACCGCCTGAACCAGGCTCATATCTGCCGGCCGCTCCGGCCCTGCGGTTGCGACGCCGCCGCCAACGCCCGTTAAACCCGTGCGAAAATCATAGGCTTCGGCCAATGATGCCAGTTCTGCCGGGCTGGCCGATATGATAAGCTGGTCACCAACCTGCAAATCCCAGCTTTCAAACCCTTTGCGCTCAATACTCTTGCCCCGCTGCAGGCCGAGTATTTTGATACCGGGGCGCCGGAAAAACGCTGTGTCGCCAAGCCTGCGCCCCACCAGCCTGCTTTCTGGAGCAAGCACCAGATTCGACAGATACGTATCGCTTTCGCCTTGCTCACCCAACCCATGCTCTGCACGGTCAGGCAGAAGGAAACGGCCCGTAACCAGCAGCAGGGCAAGGGCCGCACAGGCAGTAACCAGCCCCACTCCGGTAATTTCGAAAATGCCGAAAGGTGCCATCCCCTGCTCCTGCGCCACGCCATCCACCAGCAGATTGGTTGATGTGCCAATCAGGGTAAGCGTGCCGCCCAGAATGGAAATGTAGGACAGGGGTATCAGAAGGCGCGTAGCGGCTATTCCCAGCACACGCGCCAGTCGTTTGACGATCGGGATCATTACGATCACAACAGGCGTGTTGTTCATGAAGGCCGATGCCAGCATGGTGCCCGCACCAATTTCTGCAATGCCCAGCCGGGGCTTGCGCAAGGTGCGCCGGATCACCCACCCCGAAACTTCCTCTAGCGCGCCGGTTCTGAGCAATGCACCTGAAAGAATGAACATCGCGCCAATGGTGATGGGCGCGGAATTTCCGAATACGCCCAGCATTTCGCGCACGGGCAGAAAACCCAGCACCATCATCGCAAGACCGCCCAGAATAGCGATAACCACTGGCGGGCGGCGTTCCATCGCAAAGGCAATGAAAACGCTGATCAGGAGAACAAGACCGATTTCAGCGCTGTATGTTGAAACAATTTTCGATAAATTTTGCAGCATACATCAACAATATCGCATCATTTCCTTGCGCAGGCTACTCATTTCAATATTCAGAAGAAATAACTATATATCATTGAAAAATAAAAGGATAAATTCCTGCCCGCACTTTATCCAGCCAGTTTTCCGCTATCCTTCACGATATTGCGCGCCGCAAGAAAATAGAACAGGGCCGCAGGAATATATACAAGGGCAATGCCTCCCATAGCGAGCATCAGCCCGTAACCCGCATCATCCGGCACAGAAAATCTGTCGCTCAACACCCCGATTGCAAATGGCCCCAGCCCACCGCAAATGCCATAAATGGCGTTGAGAATGGCCGAAGTGGTGGCGCGCATCCGCGGGTGCATCAGGTTCTGCAATGTTGCAAAAGTAATGCCGACATAGGAAAACTGGAACATGGTTGAAACACCAACCAGAACCAGTAGCAGGGCAAGGCTGTCACGGCTGATTGCAAAAGCATAGGCCGGGCCAGCCAGCAACAGGCACACACCCGGTATCAGGGCATAGGCTGCCGGATATTTTTGCCCCAGCCTGTCTCCCAGCCAGCCGGCAGCAAGGCCGGACAGGGCAGCCGGCAGGCTTGCTATCAAACCTGCATACAGACCCGCCTCGCCAATTGTGGCATCAAACCTCCGTATCATCAGTGACATGAAGAAATAATTGAGACCAAAACCCAGAGTGGTCGCCAGCACTGACCCGAAAATCATGTTTCGTGCGCTACTCAGGCCAAACAGGCGTCGGAACACATCCGCAAGCGGCGGAACGGCGTCGGAAACATGCTCTTTGTCAAACTGGCCGCGTGGAGGCTCGACGATCAGAACCAGTGCCAGTATAGCCAGTATGGCACCGGGTATGGCGGCAAACAAAAAAGTTGTGCGCCAGTCAAAATGTTGAGTAACCCACCCGCCACCAACAAACCCGATCAGGGCACCCAGAGGAGGAGAAAGCAGCAGCACTGACATGGCCAGACCACGCCGGGTCGGTGGAAAATAGTCCGCAATCACGGACTGGCTGCCAGGCAGGCCAATCGCCTCCCCCACTCCTACTGCCATGCGAGATGCAAGAAGCTGGACCCAGCTTGCCGCCAGACCACAGGCGGCAGTGGCAGCCGACCAAATCAGGGTGCCAAAGGCTATAATCCGGATACGGTGGCTACGCTCCAGCACCCGTGCGGATAAAATACCAACAACGATATAGAGCAGCGCAAAAGCAAATCCGAGCAGGGAAACCTGCGTGTCGGACAAAGCAAATTCACGCTTCAGCGGCTCCACCAGGACATTGACAATAATCCGGTCAACAAAGCCCATCGTGCCGATTGCGGCCAGAATAGCCAGCGCCAGCCAGGAAGGTGTGTGTCGCTGCTTGTCCAAAAACTGTCCCTCCATCCTGCGCAGGGACAGTTTTGAGTGTTTCCGCGCAGGATGGAAGGATTATTTTTGTCAGATCCGGGTCAGGCCCGTTCCGGCCTGCCGGTATTCTGTCAGCTTACGTAATGCGCCGTCGTCTTTTCGGCCACTTCCTCTGCCGTGACGCCGGGCGCCACCTCAATCAGGCGGAAGGGGCTATTGTGGTCTGGCCGCTGGAATACAGCGAGGTCGGTAATAATCATATCCACGACATTGGTGCCGGTAAGGGGCAAGGTGCATTGTGGAATGAATTTGGGATCGCCGTTTTTCGATGTGTGCTCCATCACCACGATTATCTTCTTCACACCCGCAACCAGATCCATGGCTCCACCCATGCCCTTGATCATCTTGCCGGGGATCATCCAGTTGGCAATATCGCCATTTTCCGACACTTCCATCGCCCCCAGCACGGTCAGGTCAATATGACCACCGCGGATCATGGCAAAACTGCTCGCACTATCAAAATAGGAGCTGTAGGGCAGTTCACTGATGGTCTGTTTGCCCGCATTGATCAGGTCGGCGTCAGCTTCATCAGGATAGGGAAACGGGCCAATGCCCAGCATCCCGTTTTCCGATTGCAGCACCACGAACATATCATCAGGAATATGATTGGCCACAAGAGTGGGAATACCAATGCCAAGATTGACATAGAATCCGTCCTGCAATTCCTTTGCCGCGCGTGCCGCCATCTGGTCACGCGTCCAGCCTTTTTGTGCTTCGGCCATTATGCGCTCTCCCTTTCGCGTGTAGTCAGGAATTCAATCTGCTTGTCATAAGGTGCGCCCAGCACAAGCCGCTGGACATAAACACCGGGCAGATGGATGCAATCAGGATCGAGGCTGCCAGCAGGCACGATTTCTTCCACCTCTACGACACACATCTTGCCACAAGTGGCAGCCGGCTGGTTGAAATTGCGTGCGGTCTTGCGGAAAACAACATTGCCTGTTTCATCCGCCTTCCATGCTTTCACCACAGCCAGATCGGCAAAGATCCCGCGTTCGAGGATAAAATCCTCCATCACGCCTTCACGATTGGGAAACTGCTTGACTTCCTTGCCTTCGGCAATGGCCGTGCCGACACCGGTTTTGGTATAAAAGCCCGGAATACCTGCCCCGCCTGCGCGCATACGCTCTGCCAGAGTGCCCTGGGGGCAAAACTCGACATCAAGTTCACCGGACAGATACTGCCGTTCAAATTCCTTGTTTTCCCCCACATAAGAGGAAATCATCTTTTTTACCTGCCGTGTGCGCAGCAACATGCCAATGCCGACATTATCAATACCTGCATTATTGCTGGCAAAGGTCAGGCCGGTAACGCCACTATCGCGGATTGCGGTCAGCAAACGCTCAGGAAGGCCGCTGAGGCCAAAACCGCCAGATGCAATGAGCATGTCATTGCGCAGCACACCGTCAAGCGCGGTAGCTGCATCGGGATAAAGCTTGTTCATATATCTGTCTCCCCTTCTTCGTGCATATCGTTCTGAACCTGATAATTCATGAAATCCAATTTTATGTTTTGAAGATTTCTGATAAAAAATTTTTATGAAACGAATTGCTCTATATCACCTGGAAACCTTGCTCACCATCGCCCGTATGGGCACATTTCGCGCTGCGGCTGAGCGGCTGAACACCACCCAGCCAGCCATTTCCGCCCGGATCAGGGAAATGGAAACGCAATTGGGCATCTCCATTTTCCGGCGCGAAGGTCGAAACATGGTTCTGACTGCGCGGGGCCGTCAGCTGGTGCAGGATTGTGAACCGCTATGGGCACAGTTTGAAACCGTGCTGATGCAGCCCGGAGAATTTGCCGGGGCGGTTGGTGTAGTCAGGATCGGCACCGGAGAAATTGCCGCTGCCAGTTGCCTGACCGATTTTGTTATTGAAACCGAACGCAGCCTGCCCGGCATTACGCTGGAAGTTGATCTCGACCTCACATCGCGCATGTTGCAAAACCTTCTGGGCGGGACACGGGACATGGTCTTTCTGGCAGGGCCGGTTGCCGCACCTGGAATCCGCACCGCACCGGTCGGCGCCGTGGACCTGGTCTGGCTCGCCAACCCCAACACGGCAGCCAATCTTCCGGCACTGGACAGGGTAAGGGTCTGGTCCATCCCCGCCCACTCCCCGATCTACCAGATATCTCAGGAGAGTCTGCTTGAGCAGGACATTGCCTTTCGCTCGATCAACACCTGCAATAATGTCCGGACGCTTACCGATATTATTCAACACGGCCACGGAATTGCATTATTCCCGCTTTCCATGATGCATCGGAGCATGGAAAACGGCGATCTTGTTGAAGTTCTGACCCGGCCTGCCCGCCAGATCGAATTTCAGGTCGCTGTGCGAGTGGCCGAAGCGGACCCGGTCATCAACCAGATGTTCGAGCGGGCGCGCCCTTTATCAATCACCCCCGTTTCCCGACCTGAATACTGATTCGTGATTCGCTTTAATTCGAGATTCGAATCATGATTCATGTTGCAGCGCACATGCTCAAACCGGAATCATCACTTTTCCGCACTGTTAACTTACGCGAGTGTTAATTATAATACATTGAATTATATAATATTTTTTATATGTTGCAAAATATGCAACAAAAATTGATCTTTTCGCACTTGCACAAAAACCTGCCCCAACCCATAAAGAACCTGCCTTTCAGGCATCCTCTCCCAAAACTTCCACGGCCCGGTTGGCAACAACCGGGCCTTTTTTTATCTTCGGCATTTGTGCCGGGCCGGTTGGCAACAACCGGGCCTTTATGATCTGCGGTTTCTGCTGATCTGAAGCTTTTCGCGAAAAAGTGAGCGCCGGTTTTATGCAAAAGAAAAGCGATGGCAAAAGATTATAGCATCGCACATGTTTCAACCATTTTTCGCGATGCTATGGCGGAACCGTCAGGCAGACGGATTCAGGGCATTGATAGCCACAAGAACACGCTGCTCCATTTCTGACCGTGACAAGCCCGGTGAAACTGGCGCCCCCAGACAATAGGTGATCGTGCCCCGCGGTTTCAACCGCTTGCCATAGGTCGCGCCGCTATCTACCGCTACAGGAACAACCGGCAGGTCAAGCATCTTGTAAAGGCCGGCAAAGCCCGATTGCAACGGATATTGCTGGCCATGAGGAACCCGCGTTCCTTCCGGAAAAATCACCAGCGGACGCCCTTGCGAGGAAAATCGTCGTGCTGATGCTATCATCATGCGCAAGGTTCTGGCTCCGCCCGCCCGGTCCACCGGAACCATGCCATAGATTGAGGCCGCCCGGCCCCACAAAGGGATTTTGAACAATTCCGCCTTGGCGAAGGGAACCGGCATATCCAGCCATACAGGGCAATCCAGAGCTTCAAAAAAGCTCTCATGCCTGATGGCATAAAGAACAGGATAATCCGGTAAATCCCCCAGAACTTGCACCCTGATGCCCAACAGGTGTATGACACACCAGCGATGCCAGCGCGACCATATCTGCGCCAGCCTCTGCATCGCGCGCGCAGGCAATGGCAGCAAAACAACCGACAACAGGACAAATACGATCGTGACTATCCAGAACCCTGCAAGAAAGGCCAGATTCCTGAGATAGATCATACAGAAAGTGCCCTGCGGGAAGGATTCATCGAGCACATGGCCGCACGCCTAACCCCCGAATATTCCGGCCACAGTGCTGGCCAGAAGCTTGTTATATTCCAGAAACAGCATCCGGAATGAGGGCTGCGTCGGAACGGCATCGCGGATAATGGTAATATTGTCAGGCAACACACGCGCCAGCTCGTTGGCAGCACGGCGCATATGCCAGTCACTGGTGACAAGCCGCACGGATTCATAGCCACGATCGGCGATCCACATTTCCGCTTCTGTCGCATTGCTGCGCGTATCCACCGCTGCAAACCCCAGTGTTATGCAACACGTCATCAAATCAGATGCTACATCATATTCTACAGCAAATTCATTGGGTTTGACATCGGTATCAACACCCGTAACCAGCATGGCCTGAGCCTGATTATTACCGAGCACTTCTATTCCGCGCTGTATTCGTCCGCTCCCTCCGGTGGGGACGATAATCGCATCCGTGCTCACATCTTCTGCCGGACCGGGAAGAGTTACGGCGAACCACAGGAAACCCAGCAGCCATACCATCAGTGCAAAGGCCAGAATCCGACGTATCATAGCATCCGCCTGAGCGCCCTCAGCACTGTCATCCGTGCAGTCAGAATGGCAATAATCAGTCCGAATACCGGCACAGCACAAATCAGCATCCAGTCATACCAGTGCAGACCACCTCCAGCAATCATGCCGGAATCAAGAGCAGAAAACTGCCGGCCAAGCAGGAATACTATCACCAGCCCCAGAGCCAGACCCGCCAGCCCGCCAATGGCTGCATCCAGGGCAACCGAACGCTCGAATATGCGGGCGACCTGCCGATCTGTCCCGCCAAGCAGGTGAACAATCTCGATTGTGTCACGATTATTGTCCAGCGCGCTACGCGCTGCCAGCCACACCGCAGCAGCACTGGTGACAGCCAGCAGCACGACCAGAGCAATCGCCAGCCATTGTAATGAAGCAATGGCGGAAAAGACCGGCCCAAGCCAGGCAGACTGGGCATCAACCCGTGAAGCCGGTGCAA
>JBKEEC010000167.1:0-1690 GCA_047975785.1 Sphingomonadaceae bacterium
CCGATCGAGCAGGTCTTTGCCAAACTCAAGCATCTGATGCGAAAGGCCACCGAACGATCTGTCGAAGCCACATGGTGGCGGATCGGATCACTGCTCGATGCCTTCCCGCCAGAAGAATGCGCCAACTACCTCAAAAACTCAGGTTATGCGTCAATGTAATGTCATACGACTCTAGAAGCTCTGACGATACCAACCCCAATTCTATTCTGGCGCCAAAACCCCACTTTGAACAGGTGAAACCTGCAACGAGAACGACCGCAACGGGGTCGTATCCCGACTGTCAGCTTTTTCTATCGCCAAACGCGATTGCCGTCATTCCAATGGAATAGCAAGTCAATTCAGGCTGGAAACATGAGACAATCGTGCCATTCCCATTATATATAATCGGGGAATAGGCAGAAAATTGCACATTGGTAGCTGGCTGTATTTATGCCAGCCAACAATACTATATGAGACAGGCTCATCGCATTCCGGTATTACCAGTCATATGCCTTGGGCAGATTGCTTTCATCCAGATCCCGGTAGCGATCTTTTAACCGGCTCTGGTGATTATCAAGATTCTGCTCTACCCCGTCTATAAACACTCTTTGCGGTGCAGAGCGAACATCCAGCGGGTCACCATCCCACAATACCACATCGGCATTGGCGCCCGGTTTCAGAACACCAATCCTGCCGTCAAGGCCTGCGATTTCAGCGGGAATAGAGGTGATGCTTGCCAGCGCCTTGCCCCAGGATAATCCGGTGGCACCGGGCAGACGGGCAAGGCCTACCAGATTTCCGGCATATTGCCGTGCATTGCGCGGTTGTGTGCTGGCGGCAAATCCGCCCAGTGCGACCTTGACGCCTGCCTGTGTCATGCGGCCTACATTGCTTTGGGTTGCAGCCAGCTTTTCAAACGATGTTGGCAAATCATCCAGCCCGTTGGCGATGACCGGAATATTGGACCGGGCGATATCATCGGCCACCAGCCAGCCTTCGCTTGCGCCAACCAGCACAATTTTGAGCGACGGATATTCCCGCTTCAATGCAATGACGGATCGTATATCCGAGGCACGCTCTACCGCAATATATACAGGCTGCCTGCCCTGAATGACGGGGATGAGTGCTGCCGCATCCGGGCGGGTAAGCATCGAATCATCCTTGCGCCCAGAGCGGGATGCAAGATCCCCTGCCTCGGCGAGTGCATTTTTCAAGGCAACATAGCTGGCCGTCCTGCTGCCTCCGGCGATTTTCGCCCCTTCTTCTCCCAGCACCACATATTGAAATGCCCTGGGCTGAAAGACAGCGTCCGGGTCGTCCCCCAGATCAATCACCGCACCTTGCCCGCCAAAGAGTGAGCCTGATGGGTAAGAGGTTACGCTGGCGCGTGTGACACCGCCTGCACGGCTGATCCTGATATGCTGGGAATCGGGGTTGATGCCGGATGTTACGTCAAGCGCAGCACCAAAAGGAGAACCAGAAGCGCTTTTGTCATTGCTTTGGCTGACTGCGCCTACATCCCATAATCCCAGATCGGTCATGGCCGCAAAAATACCGGGCGTAACCCATTTTCCTGACGCGTCGATGACTTCTGACTTTGCGTCAATGGGCACATCTTTCCCGATAGCGGTGATTTTTCCGTTTTTTACGACAATGGAAGCATTATCTATCGGCTCGCTCCCATCCCCGGTCGCCATGGTGGCGTGAATGA
>JBKEEC010000011.1:0-3645 GCA_047975785.1 Sphingomonadaceae bacterium
GAACCATGAAACTGAATAACAGACCGGCCGGAGGCCGGTAGGATCATGGGTTGTGGCTGACGCCGTTTTTCTGGATAGGCTTGTCGAGATAATTCATGATGACATCATCGGTGAGGTGGCCGGAAGTTGCATCCCCCGTAGCGCTTGCGGATGTGCTCGAACTCCTGCTGTATCTTGCGTGATGACCACCCCTTCACGCGCCGCATGAAATCGCTGACGGAGATATGCGGCGGGATTTCTACAATCTATGGACGCCTCCTGCGCAAGATGGTTTTCTTCTTGTGTTTACAGCACAGGTTGCGTGAATCTATCCGGCCTGTCGATGGAGCAAAGCCGCTCCTGGCCTTGATGGGAACATGTGGACGTGGTCACGCGACAGTATGCCGTTGATGATGGTCACGCCCAGCTCCTTACAAACCTGCCTGATGATGTCCCGCACACGCTCACGAACCGCACCATGCAGCACCTTGAACCGGTATTTCGGTGCCCACACGCGATTTCATCATCGGTAGAGTAGGAAGCGCCGAGGCGCTTCCCCTCCCCGAACCGTACGTGCACCTTTCGGCGCATACGGCTCTCCATTCAACCTTGGCCCAAGGCCATTGTGGACCTGTCACGGTATTGTTCCGGTTAGGGATACGAGCGGCAGATGAGGAAATTTCAGAACTCGACGCCCATGCTGACACCCCAGGTCCGGGGGTCAGGGAAATAGGCTGCCGTCAGACCGCCAAAGCCTGGTCCGAAATCGATGAAATTGGCCGGGTGATCCTCTTTCAGCAAATTGCGGACAAAGCCGGAAATGCTCAGCTCTGCCCCGCCCAGGCGTATTTGGGAGACGGTTGCCCGCAAATTGACAATCGTACGCCCCTGCGACTGGCTGTTACCGGCGCGCTGATCTGAAGCTGTCGGGGTTCTCAGCGGATAGGGATAGGTATAATATTCGGAGACATAACTGAGATCACCATAGAGATTGAGTTGCCCCCAATCCTGCTCAAGCACGCGCCAGTCAAAGCCGATTGACCCGGACACGGATGGCGTGTGCGAAAAAGCGCGATTGTCTGAGACTTCGACCCCGGCATCAATATAGCTCTTATATTTCGCATCCAGCAAAGCCAGCGATCCATTCAGCGTAAAGGCATCGCTGGGCCGTGCCAGCATTTCAAATTCCAGCCCCTTGATTTCCGCCGAAGCGGCATTGCGCACAACAGAGGATGCCGCCCCTGCCGCCGTGAAGATGGCAAGCTGGATATCCTTGTGGTCATCATAAAAACCAGCAAGGTTGATGGTCAGGCGATTGTCGAACAATTGCGACTTGAACCCTATTTCATAGCTGTTGACCTTTTCCGGCTTATACGGATCGCATAGCTCCGCTGCGCCAAAAGGGCATCCGGCCGCCAGAGCTGCGGGGTCATAAAACACATTGGTTTCGCCGTTGAAGCCCCCGGATTTGAAACCCTTTGCATAGCGGGCATAGAGGTTGATTTCCGGTGTGACCTGGTAACCCAGTGTGATGGCCGGCGAGAAATCGTTATATTTCGCGTCGGGAATATCGCCATAATCAATATCGGCAATGACTGTGGGAGTGAAAATGCCTCCTGCTGCATCATAATTGATCTTCAGATACCGCATGATGTCTTTTTTCTCATGCGTATAGCGACCGCCCAGAGTGAGTTTCAGGGCATCGGTGATATTAAAGTCCATTTGAGCATAAAGCGCCCAGGCTTTGGTTCCAGAACCATAGCGGGAATCATAATCCGAGCCGCCCCCGAAAAAGACTTGCGGATTGTTGGTTTCGGCAGATTCATCAAAATAGAATGCGCCCAGAACATAGGCGAGACGGTCATTGAAAGCGAGGCCGGTAAGCTGCAATTCCTGGCTGAAGGCATCATAATCTGTGATCCGTTGGGTGAACGCAACCGGCAGCGGGGAGCCATCCAGATCAATCCCGTCAGACCAGGCCAGATTGCGATAGGCAGTGATGGATTTCAGCGTCACATCGCCCATATCCGCAGTGAGCGTGAGGGCATGGCCATAGGAGCGGGATTTTTCATAGACAGGCGCATCAATGGAGGCCGTATCTAGCCGCTCGGTTGATGTGTAACGATCCAGCGGGAAAATCGCCCCGCCAAAGGCATAGCCTGGGGATGCCGGATCAAAAATATCGCGCGGATCACCATTGCGGTTTACCCGGTAAAGCTGGGCAAAGGGCGGGTCCTGATTCTGTTTGGAATAGTCATAGGTGTAATCAACAGTCAGGTTGTCGGTCGGCTCTGCGCGCAATTGCACCATGAAGCTGCCATTACGCACCGTGTCGGTTTCATCCACCTGATTTGGCAGGGCGGTGGCCACGCCGGGGACCGGATTGGGAACAATATCCACCACTCCGTCGCGCCGTTCATACTGCCCGGACAGCTTGGCAGAAAACATGCCCATTTGCGGCAGGTCAAGTACGCCCTTGAATTTCCATTGATTAAAGCTGCCATAGGTAACTTCGGCCCGGCCACCAGCCTCGCCCGAAGGCTTGGCTGTCACCAGATTGACTGCCCCTGCCAGCGCATTGCGTCCATACAGTGTGCCCTGCGGTCCGCGCAAAATCTCAACCCGTTCGAGATCGGCAATGTCAAAGATCGAACCTTGCGCCTTGGCGATATAGACCCCGTCAACATACAGGCCCACTGCCGGTTCCCAAGTGATGGCCGGGTTGATGGTGACGGAGCCGCGAATGGCAATTTGCGAAATGGTTTTGCTGGAAGGAGCACGTTCGAATTTGACATTGGGGGCCACCGCACCAAGATCCTCGATCGACTGGACGCCCCGCTCTTCCAGATAGTCGGAGCCGATCGCGGTAATCGCAATGGGCACTTCCTGAATATTCTCCTCGCGCTTTTGCGCGGTGACGATGATAACGCCATTATCGTTCTGCGCTTCAGCCTCAGTCATATCCGTTGCTTGTGCATTGGCGATGCAGGGAAAAGCGGCCAGTGTGCCACACAAGGCAGACCCAATCATAAAGCGTTTCATAGCACCCTCCTGATAGAATTGTACTTCGCGTAATTTATTCTTTTATTCTATACGCAGTTATGTGGTATATGGCAATGTTATACCGCTTTTCGTGGAATTTTTTGATAATTTTTACGTAAAATCCGTTGCTCAAATGCAACGGTCGGGAGGACAAACGACCATGCTATGCACTCACAAAACCGCTGCCCACTATTGCCGGCAGATGCTTCCAGCCTGCGCTGTAATCGCGCTAGCCACAGGCTGGAGCAGCGGAGCTATCGCCCAGAATGCCGCGCCAAGAGCCAGTGAAGCATCCTCGGGAGAAATCATCGTCACCGCCCGCAAGCGCGACGAAAACCTGCAGGATGTGCCGATCGCTGTCACCGCTGTTTCCTCAGCGGAGATCGAATCGCGTGGGTGGGAAGCAGTTTCCGATGTCCAGCAATCCACCCCAAACATTGCCTTTACCCCTGGCACGGGCGGAAATAGTGGCGGGATTGCGCCCTTCATTCGCGGGGTGGGGGAAAATGACTTCATCATCACCTCCGACCCGGCCGTGGGCCTCTATATTGACGGTGTCTATGTCGCCCGCACTTTCGGCGCGACGGTGATGTAGCCGCCAGGGAAGGCGGCGCGAAGCAGGTC
>JBKEEC010000168.1:0-7380 GCA_047975785.1 Sphingomonadaceae bacterium
CAACGTCATGATAGGCGATAGACCCTCTGATAGAGTCACAGTCACCCCTTAAAAATGGGGTAACTGCAACCAGAACGATGAGTGCCGCCACAACTCCAACGTCACAGTCACCTCTTAAAAATGGGGTAACTGCAACTGCGCCACACGCACAATCAACCATTCACATGTCACAGTCACCTCTTAAAAATGGGGTAACTGCAACTGCACGAACTGCGTGGACTGCATGAACTGCGTCACAGTCACCTCTTAAAAATGGGGTAACTGCAACAGCTCTTTCGCAAATCCTTGGATATAATGCGAAAAAACCTGCAGACTTATTGAAAATGCTGCATTGCTTGCATGAACATATATCGAACACATGTCAAGATTTCTTTGATTTGATGTGTGATCTGGCTGTAGCAATCTCACGCATCCAGGCGCTGGCAACACGGCGCAAGGCAGTGCGGCGCTCTACCCGCCACCGGGTGCGATCGCTAAAGCTTTCACGCTTTTCAACTGTCCAGCGTTTGACAACATAATGAGCGGGTATCTGGTTGGGGTCATCGCCCGGACGGGTTATCGCATAGACCCTGTGCCATTTGCATGGCTGAATCGTGGCCTCCATCCGGGTAAAAAGCTGGTTGCGCCAGTTTTGTGCATCAGGGATAGAAAAACGTTCTGGCAAGGCTGATAGCTCTTTCAAAATTTCAGCCAACGTCATTATTTCTTTGTTTCTGGCAGTATCTTTAACATCCCAGACCCAACCACCATGGGCAATGGTGTTACGAATGGAAATAACAGTTTTTCCGATTTTTTTCGTTTTTTTCAGAGGCACGCCTTCCTCCTCCAGTTCTGCCAGCCAGCTATGGATGACAAGCCCTATATCCATCGACAACATGAATAACGGCTCTATATCATTGATAAAATCGCGTTGCTCAGCCTCGTCCTCGCCATAGCTGCCAAGCAGCTTTTCCAGCTCCTGAATCCGTCCCTTCCCGATAAAGCCGAATCGGATAAGGAAATTTTCCAGATTGTAGCGTGGCCAGGTGTGTTCACGGAAAAAGTCTCGATGTAACTCTAGCAGGGATGCCTTGCGCTGTTCCAGATCGCGGCGTTTTTTGGCTTCTTCTTTCGCAATGCGATGGACGGCCTGTTCACCGGGTGGATCGTCATATTTACGCGTCAGCATGTCGCGGATGGAATCATGATCTACCCGTTTTTTCAGGCCATTGATAAATTTGCTGGCATCACGTTTTTTTGTTTGCGCGGCATCTATATGCTTTTTGGCTTCGTTATACCGTAAATCCAGATCTCTCAGCCTCAAACGGCGCCCATGATGGCGCATTCGTCCCAGCATATGCGCGTTGAGAAAAGGCAATAATATCAGACCCAGAATATCAAGCACACGTTCATCAGTAACCGGGCAGGAACGGCCCTGTCGCTTTCTTTCGTCATAATGTTCCAGATAATGCCGGTATTCGCGAAGATCATCCAGCGCGCGAGTGAAATTGCCAAGGTCCAGCGGCAGGGCATGATCATACTGTAAAGCACCGGCCAGACGGGTGCGCATGGGATCGGGCATCTTTTCCAGCACAGTTGTAAAATCCGCTTTCAGTGCATCAAAGCGCGGGGCATTTTTGACAAGCTCGGATTGGAAGTGCTTGTCTTTTACGGGTGTGTCATTTTCCAGCCATTCGGCCATCTGCTTGCGGTGCTTTGAAGGGGCACGGCTGCGCACATCAATAAAGATATGCGCGGCGTAATTGCCTGCCAGACGGATGAAATATAGCAGGTCTGCACGAAAGGCGCTGCGATCCAGCAGAGGATCAAACAACTTACCTGCCATCCGTGCGCCCCCGTTCTGTTTCCTTACTGATCGAGGAAGCTGCGCATCTTCCGGCTGCGGCTGGGATGTTTGAGCTTGCGCAGTGCCTTGGCTTCGATCTGGCGGATACGTTCGCGGGTTACGCTGAACTGCTGGCCGACTTCTTCCAGCGTATGATCGGTGTTCATGCCAATGCCAAAGCGCATTCGCAGCACACGTTCCTCACGCGGGGTGAGTGAGGCGAGTACGCGAGTAACGGTTTCCTTCAGATTGGCCTGAATGGCAGCATCGACAGGGATAATCGCGTTCTTGTCCTCGATAAAATCGCCGAGATGGGAATCTTCCTCATCCCCGATAGGCGTTTCCAGGCTGATCGGCTCCTTGGCGATTTTCATGACCTTGCGCACTTTTTCAAGTGGCATGGAAAGGCGCTCGGCCATTTCTTCGGGTGTTGGCTCGCGGCCCTGTTCGTGCAGAAACTGGCGGCTCGTGCGCACCAGCTTGTTGATTGTCTCGATCATGTGGACCGGAATGCGGATCGTGCGGGCCTGATCGGCAATGGAGCGCGTAATCGCCTGCCTGATCCACCAGGTCGCATAGGTGCTGAACTTGTAGCCGCGGCGATATTCAAACTTGTCGACCGCTTTCATCAGGCCGATATTACCTTCCTGAATGAGGTCAAGGAATTGCAAGCCGCGATTGGTGTATTTCTTGGCAATGGAAATCACGAGGCGCAGATTGGCCTCAACCATTTCCTTCTTGGCGATGCGGGCCTCGCGTTCACCTTTCTGGACCATGTTCACAATGCGGCGGAACTCAGGCAGGGACATGCCGGTCTGGCTGGCAATGTCGGCAATCTCGGTCCGGATGCGATCAATGGAATCTGCGTCCTTTTCAGCAAAGGCGGCCCATTTCTTGTCTTTCTTTGCCTTGCTGTCGAGCCAGTTTTCATCAAGCTCATTGCCGATATAGGCATTGAGAAAGTCAATTCTCTTGATCTTGTGACGCTCGGCAAGACGTAGCATCTGGCCGCCAAGTGCGGTCAGGCGGCGATTGAAGGAATAGAGATTGTCGACAAGAAATTCGATCTTGGTCGCATGGAACTGTACGCTTTCAACCTCGGCCGTAAGCTCTTCGCGCAATTGCTCGTATTTGCGCTCTTTTGCAGCCGGGAAATCTTCCCCCTGACCGAGTGTATCAACCCGTTCTGCCTGAATTTTCTCAAACTTTCCGAACAGATCGGTGATGCGGGCAAACCGCTCCAGCGCCTCAGGCTTCAGAGTGGCTTCCATTTGTGCGAGGCTGAGCGTGTTGTCTTCCTCATCATCATCCTGCCGACGGGAGGAGCCTTCTTCGTTTTCTTCTCCGTCCTCGTTTTCCTCGTCCTCGTCGTGCTCTTCCTCTTCATCTTCCTTGAAAGACGGGCCAGCAGTTTCCTCGGAGATTTCGCCGTCATCATCATCTTCGGCGCCTTCTTCCATCTTGTCGACGGGCGGTTCCTTGGAGAGCATGGCGTCAAGATCGAGGATTTCGCGAAGCTGCATTTCCTCGTTATTGAGCATTTCCGACCACTGGATAATGGCGTGGAATGTGATCGGACTTTCACACAGGCCAATGATCATCGTGTCGCGGCCCGCTTCAATGCGCTTGGCAATAGCAATTTCGCCTTCCCGGCTCAGCAGTTCGACCGCGCCCATTTCACGCAGATACATCCGCACCGGATCATCGGTGCGATCACCCGTGGCTGTTTTCTTTGCAGTCGCCGCAGTTGCAACCGTTTTGGCAGGTTTGCTGTCGGTGTCGATTTCCTCGACATCCGATTCGGATTCGGCTTCCTCGTCATTCTCGACGATATTAACGCCCATTTCAGAGATCGCGGACATGACATCCTCGATCTGTTCCGAACTCATCTGATCCTGGGGAAGGGCCTCGTTCAATTCATCATAGGTGACATAGCCACGCTTTTTTGCGCGGGAAATCAGCTTTTTGATGGAGGCTTCGTTGAGATCGATCAGTGGTGCGTCGTCGTTCTTTTTGCCGTCGTCAGAGGCCATATATGTGTCAGTCCGTTTCCCTGCCGTCATCCACGCGTTCGGGCGCGAATGCGGAATTGTCCGTTTCGGGTATCACACGTGATGCCCGTTTGCTCGCCATTTGCCTTAGTCTGTGCTCAAAATCCAGCTTTCGCTTCAGCAGACGTTGTTGCTCTGCAAAAGCGGCATCTGGCTCGGTCTCAAACCGCGAGGTTGCAGCCGCAAGGGCAGCATCCAGCGCAGGTCTTTCGACCAGCAAGGCCAAGGCTTCAGCCAGCTCTTCGCGCGCGACCTGCGGATCCAGTCCTTCTCCGAGGAAGGCAAAACGGGTGTTATCCGGCGGCGCATCAGGGCCGATTGGCTCTGATATGGGGGATTTTGCGTCCTGTTCAAGCATTTCTGTGATTTCAAGCAGAGAATGAATGCTCGGAGCAAGATTCCGATCAAGTGTTGCAAGGTGTAGCAATGAATCTTCATGCCGCAATATTTGATCCGGAAAGCGCAGTAATCCGTGGAAAACAGCAGAGGTGAGACTGTCGCGCGAGCTGGTCTTGCGCAGATTGCTTAATCTTCGGAAGGCTTCATCAGAAAGGCGGGACGAAGGCGCGGACCTTGCCCGGTAGCCCTGTTTCTTCCAATCTGTGCGTGGCCGGGGAGGAAAGGCAAAGGCAGAAAATTTTTCCAGCAATTCGCGCCGGTAAAGCGCCTTGATATCAGGGTGGGCAATCATATCGACATGGCCCATCAGGCGCGCTTTCAGCCCGGCCTTGGCCTCAGGCGTATCAAGCTGTGCAGAATCACGTTCAATTTCCCAGAGCGTATCAAGCAGGCTGCGGGGGTCCCCAAGCAGGGCGTCCATTGCCTTGCTGCCCCGTGCCCTGATAAGGTCGTCCGGGTCCAGCCCGTCAGGCAGATGCACGATCGCCAGCGAGTGTGACGGTTGCAACAGGGGCAGCGCGCGCGCAATGGCCCGCGCGGCCGCGCGTTTACCCGCGGCATCTCCATCAAAACAGAGTATCGGGCACGGCACCAGACGCCACAAAAGCGCGAGCTGCCTCTCTGTTAATGCAGTGCCGAGCGGGGCAACGGCATCTGTGATCCCGGCATTGGCAAGGGCGATGACATCCATATAGCCCTCGACCACCACAAGCCGCCCCGACTGGCGCGATGCAGGGCCGGCACGATGTAAATTATAGAGCGTGCGTCCCTTGTCGAACAGGGGCGTGTCAGGCGAGTTCAGATATTTGGGTGCCTTGCTCCCCGCGTCCAGAATACGGCCACCAAAGGCTATCACCCGCCCGCGCGCATCGTGAATGGGCAGCATCAGCCGTGCACGGAACCGGTCATAAGGTTCCTTGTCATCAACTGCGATCCTCAGCCCTGCCTCGACCAGCATGGCCTCATCATAGTCTCCAAGCGCCGGTTTGAGGGCCTGACGATTCTGAGGGGCAAACCCAAAGCCGAATTGTTCGACAATGGCTTTAGAGAAACCGCGCGATTGCAGATAACTGGCGGCTTCTTTTCCCGATGCAGCACGAAGATTGTCGGCGAACCAGTCCTGAGCGGCCTGCATCACATCATGCAGGCTGGCGCGCTGTTGTGCCTGGCGCGCGGCCTGGGGGTCAGGGGCGGGCACTTCCATCCCTGCTTCTGCGGCCAGTTCCTTCACCGCATCCATAAACTGCAATCCGCGCTGATCCGTCATCCAGCGGATGACATCGCCATGCGCGCCACAACCGAAACAGTGATAAAACCCTTTCCCGTCATTGACAGTGAAGCTGGGTGTTTTCTCGTTATGAAACGGGCAGCACGCCTTCCATTCCTGTCCGGCTTTCTGCAGTTTTGTCGTGCGCATGATAATGCTGGACAGCGTCACGCGCTGTCTCAGTTCATCCAGCCATTGCGCAGATAATGCCATGGGATCGTATCTAGGAGGAAAGTGCGGCTTTCACCAGTCCGCTGGCCTTGCTCATATCCAGTTGCGCACCATAACGGCTTTTCAGCTCGCCCATGACACGGCCCATATCCTTCATGCCTCCGGCGTCCAGTTCGGTCTTGATAGCCTCGATTGCGGCGCTGGTTTCAGTCTCGTCCATTTGCGCAGGAAGAAACTCGTCAATCACGGCCAGTTCGGCCTTTTCCTTGTCGGCCAGTTCCTGTCTGCCGCCTTCTTCATACATCTGGATTGATTCGCGACGTTGCTTGGCCATTTTTTGCAGCACGTCGATGACCAGGTCATCATCAGCGATTTCCTTGCTGGCTGTTCGCTGTTCAATATCGCGATCCTTGATTTTCGCGCTGATCAGCCGAAGCGCGGCGGTGCGCTCCTTGTCACCGCCCTTCATGGAAGCGATAGTGGCCTGTTTGATGTCGTCTCTGAGCATGGGATTTTCCTGTGGATGGATGATGAACAACCGCGTTTAGCGCAACAAAGCAGATAACGATAGGTTGACGCGGCCCTGCACCATCTCTAGCGGCAGGGACTTAGCAACATAATCAGCAACCTGACTCGGAGCGACCAATGGCCGACACCGCATCTTATCCTGCGCAACCCAAAGATGCGACCGGCGTTCTCGTCCTGGCCGATGGCACTGTCATCTGGGGGCGCGGCTTTGGCGCAAATGGCGCTGCAGTGGGCGAGATTTGCTTCAATACTGCGATGACCGGCTATCAGGAAATCATGACCGATCCATCCTATGCCGGGCAGATCGTGACTTTCACTTTCCCGCATATCGGCAATGTTGGCACCAATGCAGAAGATGCCGAATCGCATGTGGAAGGTGCCATTGGCTGTGTGGTGCGCGAAGATGTCACCCGGCCTTCCAGTTTCCGGGCAGAACAGGATTTTTCAGACTGGCTGGCCAGCCAGGGCAAGATTGGCATTGCCGGAATAGATACGCGCGCCCTGACCCGGCGCATCCGGCTGCAGGGTGCCCCCAATGCCGTTATTGCCCATGCGGCTGATGGCAGGTTTGATATTCCGGCCCTTCATCGCCGTGCACAGGAATGGGCCGGGCTGGTCGATATGGATCTGGCAATACGCGTCACCCGCGACAAGGCAGAAGTGTGGGAAGGCGGGCCCTGGCAATTGGGCAAGGGTTATGGCCGGGCACCGCGCAATGCCCCCATCCATGTGGTCGCCATAGATTACGGCATCAAGGACAATATCCTGCGCAATCTGGTGCGGGCAGGTGCGCGGGTTACAGTGGTTTCGGCGCAGGCTTCGCCAGAGGAAATTCTGGCGCTGGAGCCGGACGGTGTTTTCCTGTCTAACGGACCGGGCGATCCGGCGGCAACGGCTGAATATGCGGTGCCGGTTATCCGCGCCCTGCTGGAGCGCGATATGCCCCTTTTCGGCATTTGTCTTGGGCACCAGTTGCTGGGTCTTGCGGTGGGCGCAAAGACTGCAAAAATGTATCAGGGCCATCGCGGAGCGAACCACCCGGTGCAGCGTGTGGGCGACATATGGGGCGAGAGTGAAGGGCTGGTGGAGATCACCAGTATGAACCATGGCTTTGCCGTCGATGGCGCCAGTTTGCCTGA
>JBKEEC010000012.1:0-8928 GCA_047975785.1 Sphingomonadaceae bacterium
GCGACTTTCGCCTGCGTCACAAGACAAGTGATCGCGGTTTTTACGATCAGGCACAGGAGGTGGCGCAGCATGATGGTGCGGATGAAGCCCTGTTCCTGCGTGATGATGGCCTGCTGACCGAAGGCAGTTTAACCAATATTTTTGTGGCCCGCAATGATATGCTGCTGACACCGCCTGCTTCTCTTGGTCTGTTGCCCGGAGTGCTGCGCCAGTCCCTGATTGATGAAGGGCGGGCTCAGGAGGCGGAATTGTCTCTCGATGATCTTGCGGGAGGATTTTTCCTTGGCAATGCCTTGCGCGGTCTGGTGAAGGCAGAGCTGTCATGATGGTTTCTCAGGCTCTGGAGCGAATCGAACCATCGCGGACCATGGCCATGACAGATCGTGCAGCTGCGCTGCGGGCTGAAGGGCGGGATATTATCTCGCTCTCTGTCGGGGAGCCTGATTTTGCAACGCCGCCCCATGTAATCGCAGCCGCCAAGGCCGCCCTTGATGCCGGAGAAACAAAATATACGCCGGTTGGCGGCACGGTTGCCATGAAAAACGCCGCCCTGCTCCACTTTGCCCGTGATCTTGGCATTCATACAAGCCGTGACCGGATTATTGTCAGTTCGGGCGGCAAACAGTGCATCTTTAACGCGCTTGCAGCGACACTTGGCTCCGGCGATGAGGTGATTATTCCTGCGCCGTGGTGGGTCTCCTACCCCCAGATTGTGCATTATTGCGGGGCCAGAACCGTCCCCCTGCACACGGAGGCAAAGGACAATTTCCGGTTTTCCGCGCAAAATCTGGAGGCGATGATTACTCCGGCTACGCGTTGGCTGCTGCTCAATTCTCCCGGTAATCCGACCGGGGCGATTTACCCGGCAGAAATGTTGATGGACATTGCAGAAGTGCTGCGCCGTCACCGTCATGTCATGGTGATGAGCGATGATATATATGCACCGCTCAATTATACCGGACAGCCCCATGCAAGCCTTGCACAGCTATGCCCGGATCTGGAAGACAGGGTGCTTACGGTTTCGGGCGTTTCCAAAAGTCATGCCATGACCGGATTTCGTATCGGTCTGGCAACAGGGCCGGTGGAGCTGATCCGCGCCATGGAGCGTTTGCAGTCGCATGTTTCCGGCAATCCGTGTTCGGTGAGTCAGGCCGCTGCCTGCGCCGCGCTTGAGGGGACGCAGGACTTTCTGACCGGCTGGAGAGAGATTTTCCGCGCCCGCCGGGATATGGTCGTTGCTGCGATCAATGAATCGGCGGGCCTGTCCACGCCGGTTCCGGACGGGGCTTTTTACTGTTTCGTTGATGCACAGCCTCTGATGGCGCGCTTTGGTGATGATGAAGCTCTGGCCATGCATTTGCTGGATCATGGCGTGGCGATTGTGGCAGCCAGTGCCTTTGGCGGGAAGGATGGTTTCCGTATCAGTTTTGCGCTGGGTGAAGAGACATTGAAAGAGGCCATGAGCCGTATTCAGAAAGCAGTGGCATGAGCACAGTTCCAATCCTGTATGAAGACGGCGAGGCTCTGGTCATAGACAAGCCGGCTGGCCTGCCGATTGAAACGCCAAGACGGGGCGGCCCTTCGCTTTCCGATGAGCTGGATTCCCTGCGACTGGGCTTTGCGCGTCGCCCCATTCCGGTCCACCGGCTGGATACTGATACTTCGGGCTGCCTGCTGCTGGCCCGCAACCCCAAGGCACTCAAACGCTTTAACCGGGCATTCGAGGATCGCCGGGTTGAAAAGGCCTATCTGGGAATTGTGCCGGGTGAACTGACAGGTAACGAAGGGGTTATTGAACTGGCCCTTGCGAAAATCAGTTCTGCCGAAAAGGGCTGGCGCATGATTCCGGCCAAACGGGGCAAATCATCTGTCACGCACTGGCGCCTTGTTGATCGGCAAAATGGCCTCAATCTGGTCGAGTTTCGCCCTGTCACCGGGCGGACCCACCAGATTCGTGTTCATGCCCTGGCCGGGCTGGGCCATGCCTTGCTGGGTGATCCGGTTTATGGTGAGCCAGATCCGCGGGTCAGGCACACAATGCTCCATGCCAGCACGCTGCGGGTTGAAAGAGATGGCAAGCCCCCTGTAAGTGCTATTGCCCCGATGCCGGGCAGCTTTCTTGCTCTGGGGTTTGCCGAAGCGGCCCTGCTGACTGATGGCGCTTGATCCGGCATTGGCTGACCGGATTCTGGCAGCGGTTGAAGAGAGTTTTCTTGCCTCGACCGGGCCGGGTGGGCAAAATGTCAACAAGGTTGCCAGTGCGGTGCAATTGCGGGTCAATCTGTATGATTTGCGTCTTGATCCGGATATGTTTCACAGGGTGAAGGTTGTGGCTGGTAACCGTGTGACGGGCAAAGGCGACATTGTGATAACAGCGCGCCGTTACCGGACGCAGGAGCAAAACCGGACCGATGCGCGGGCACGGTTACTGGCCCTGTTTGAGCAGGCCAGCCAGCCCGTGGCTAAAAGGAAAAAGAGCCGGGTCAATCGTGTGGGCAAGGCTGCCCGCCTAAAAGCCAAGAAAGCACGGGGCATGATCAAGGCCAATCGCTCCAGAGTGGACTGGTAGGGTCAGGCGAGGGAGATTGATGGTCTTTCGGTCGCGCGGATTGGCTTTGGCTTGACTTTATGACCAGAATCACGCAATGGCCCGTCCACGTAAGGGCGGCGCTGCGCGTCGCCTGTGTTATTTGGGCCGCTCAGTGGGCCGTATTTCAGTTTCAGGATATTGTCATGGCGAAGCCAGCAACTGTCAAAATTCGTCTTGTTTCCACGGCAGACACCGGATTTTTCTATGTCACAAAGAAGAATCCGCGCAATATCACGGAAAAAATGACTTTCCGCAAATATGATCCGGTTGTGCGCAAGCATGTCGAGTTCAAGGAAGCCAAGATCAAGTAATCTGAACGGTCCGAGATCGCCAGGTTCACTTGAAGTTCAAGCCGCTGACAGTATGAAGCGGGGCATGAACACCTTGACCCGGATATTCTCCGTTTCGTTGCGCGCCGCATTGTCCGGCGCGCTTGCTGTTACAGCACCTCTGGCTCTGGGGGTTGTGGCGATGCCTGCCGCGGCGCAGCAGGGTGATCTGGACCGTGCAGTTTCCGCGCTGAGGTCGATCAACACTATGAAGGCGGATTTCACCCAGACAGATCGCAAGGGGCAGACCCTTTCTGGCGTTTTGACTCTGAAAAGTCCGGGCAAGATCCGTTTCCAGTATCAAAAAGACGCCAATATGCTGGTCGTTTCGACCGGTAAATCGCTCTATCTGGTTGATTATGATGTCAAACAGGTGGAGCGTTGGCCGATCCGCAATTCTCCGCTGGGCGCCTTGCTGGACCCCAATCGTGATGTTGCAAAATTTGGCAAGCTGGTTCCGACCGGGAACCCGAATGTGATCAGCGTTGAAGTGCGTGATCCGAAACGACCCGAATATGGCATGATTACCCTGATTTTCATCCGCAAGGCCAGTGCGCCGGGCGGTTGGGAATTGACGAACTGGGTCGCCCTTGATTCCCAGAATCAGCGCACTACGGTTCGCTTGCGCAATCAACATTATGGTGTCGCGGTGCCTGATTCGACCTTCAATTTTGAAGATCCGCGTAAATCCACCCGTCGTCCGGGCTGATTTTCACCTTTACAGACATTTTCTCTTTTTTCAGACATTTGCACAAACTGCGCCACTGTTTTGCGCAGTGCTCCGTGGCGCCTGTGCCTCCGGGCGCAGATATTATTCAGGAAGTTCTGAAAATAATTTAAGATATATCTTGCAATTCCTTCACAAAGATATATCTTAAGATCATATTTGAAAGGAGTTTCCAATTTGAAACCTGAATTTAAGAAAAATTTGTCATATAAAAACAAAGAGATGAGTGAAGATAGTCGCGGGCGCGGTGCCCATGGCAAAAGACGGAGTATGCGTGGCGGACCATCGCATCGGGGAGGTGGATCGCACCATGACGGTGAAGGCCATGCGCGCCGGGGCAGAGGCTACAGGCACGGAGGCCATGATGGTGGCGAAGGCGGAACGGGCCATATGAAACGCATGGGCGGGAAGCGCCGCCAGCGTATGTTTGAACCTGGCCTTCTCCAGATTTTGCTTCTTTCCCTGATCGCAAAAGAACAGCGTCATGGATATGAGCTGATCCGTGAAATTGAAAGTCTGACCCATGGCAGTTATGCCCCCAGTCCGGGCGTTGTGTATCCCGCGCTTACCTACATGGAAGAGGCAGGGTGGCTCACCGCATCACAGGATGCAAACAGCCGCAAGATTTACACGATTACCGATGCCGGACGGACGCATCTGGAAGAAAACGCCGAAGCGGCACAGGCCGCACATGACAGGCTGGAGCGGATCGCCCGCCGTCATAAGCGGGAAGAGGCCAATCCTGTCCGTCAGGCAATGCACGCCCTGAAAGCGGCGATTGCTGACAAACTTGGTGATGATGCCGGGGGTGGCGATGCCGGGGCAGCACAGGCTGTAGCCGATGCCATTGATACGGCGACGCAATCCATCAGGAAATTATAGTCAGTCGGGGTTGTTCTGCCCAGGCACTTCGTCACGCCCAAGAACTTCATCGCGTAAAGTCTTGCGATCCAGCTTGCCGATCATGGTCTTGGGCAGGCTGTCACGGATAACGACTGATCGGACGCGTTCATGCTTCCCGACCCGCAGGTTGAGCCATTCGGCGATATCATCTGATGTGGCAGAACTGCCCGGAACCGTAGTAATATAGGCTTCGGGCACTTCTCCGTGATAGTCTTCCGGCACCCCCATAACCAGAGCTTCCCGCACCGCAGGGTGTTCAACCAGGACGGCTTCGACATGGCTGGGGAATACCTTGAAACCGCCAACCGAGATCATATCCTTTGAACGGTCTACAATGGTGGCAAAGCCATCTTCATCAATGGTGGCGATATCTCCTGTTCGCAGCCATTGCCGGTTATCAATCGTGACAAAGGTTGACGCATCGGCATCAGGCCGGTTCCAGTAACCCCGCATAATCTGCGGACCATTGACAATCAGTTCTCCTGGCTCATCTGCCGGAGCAAGCCGGTCAGGATGCTCCTTGTCGAGCAGGGCAATGCGTGTGTCGGGCAAGGGCTGCCCAATCGTTCCGGGCTTGCGCCGCCCCTGATAGGGGTTGACTGACACCACGCCGGAACTTTCTGTCAGACCATAGCCTTCAACCAGACGGGCATTGGTCCGCTTTTCCCATCTCTCCCTGAGCGGTGCGGGCAAAGGCGCACCGCCCGATACGCAGATAATCATCGACGAGAAATCTGCCTTATCGATATCGGGGTGATCCAGCAAAGCCTGATACATAGTCGGCACTCCGGGAAAAACAGCCGGACGGGTGCGGTTGATCGCATCAATCACCTGCTTCACATCAAAGCGCGGGAGCATGACGATACACCCTCCGGCCACGACTGTCCGGTTCAGCACGCAGGTATTGGCGAAGACATGAAACAGCGGCAGAGCACCCAGTATGACATCGGCATCAGGGAACGGGTCAATTGCATCGACTTGCCGGGCATTGGCGGTGAGATTGGCGTGAGTCAGTATAGCGCCCTTGGGTGTTCCGGTGGTGCCGCCGGTATACTGCAGCAAGGCAACGTCCTGGGCTGCATCCAGCTCCATATGCGGAACATCACTCTGCCCCATAATCCTGTCCCAGCGGATAATGTCCTCACGAACAGGAATACTGACCAGTTGATCCCGTCTGAACCAGCGCATTGCCAGCCCTTTGAGCCAGGGCAATTGTGCCGCCATGGATGAAACAACCAGCCGCTGAAGGGGCGAGGAATCCAGCACTTCAAGTGCGGTTGGTAGCAAAGAGGCGTGATCGACAGTGACCAGCAGGCTGGTGCCTGAATCTTCTACCTGAAAGGCGAGTTCTTCAGGGCTGTATAAGGGCGAGAAATTTACCAGTGTCGCGCCTGCCATCATGGCGCCGTAATAGGCAATGACATAAACAGGAATATTGGGCAGGAACAAACCGACACGATCGCCTTTGCCAATTCCCGCCTCGATCAGCCCGGCCGCAAAATGTTGCGCCATCTGGCCGATTTCCGTGTAACTGTAGCGCCGCCCCATGAAATCCAGCAAGGGACGGTGATGAAATTGTTCCAGGCTGTGCGCAAACATTTGCGGTACGGTCTGGGGGACAAACGCACTATCCCACGAGCATGGATGCTCATACTGCGCGTGATCAGGGTGGTCACGAAGAACACTGACATTCATGTAAGTGAGAATGGCCGAAGCGGTCTCTTAAGGCAAGGCTTGCTGCACTGCAGCACAAACCGCGCTGCGCCGTGTCAGCCTTCTTCCAGCTCATAGAAGGAGGCAATATGCTGCCACGCATCCTCGGCAGTTTCGCACCATTGAAACAGGTTGAGATCATCCTTGCCGATCGTGCCTTCCTCGGCAATTGCTTCAAAATTGATAACCCGGTTCCAGAACTCCCTGCCAAACAGCAGGATGGGAATAGGCTTCATTTTTCCGGTCTGGATCAGGGTAAGCAGTTCGAAAAACTCGTCAAACGTGCCAAAGCCTCCGGGAAATACTGCGACAGCCCTTGCCCGGATCAGAAAGTGCATCTTGCGCAAGGCAAAATAATGAAACTGGAATGACAGATAGGGCGTAACGTAAGGATTGGGCGCCTGTTCATGCGGCAGGACAATATTCAACCCGATCGATTCTGCGCCGGCATCACTGGCCCCGCGATTGGCCGCCTCCATAATGGAAGGCCCGCCACCGGAGCACACTACAAATTGCCTTGCCCCGTCCTCGATAATGGATTTTTCGCTTACCATCCGGGCAAGGCGGTAGGCTTCACGGTAATATTTTGCCTTGGCCGCCAGTCTTTCCGCTACGGGGCGCTCTTCTGCACTGGCTTCTGCCAGCATTGCTTCTGCTTCATCGGGTGATGGTATCCGCGCAGAGCCATACATAACCAGGGTGGAGCCAACCGAAGCCTCATCCAGCAGCATTTCCGGTTTGAGCAATTCCAGCTGGAAGCGGACGGGGCGCAATTCCTCGCGTAGCAGAAAATCCGTGTCACGAAAGGCGAGCCGGTAGGCGGGATGACGAGTCTGGGGAGTGCCGGGGGTCTGGACTTCGGTAAACTCGGCTTCCTGCCCGGCATGGTAGAATTTGTGATCGACAAGATCATGCTCGTTCGGCTTTTTGTCGTCTTTCATTCTGGCTGAATTTCCCTTCCGTCCAATCTCTGGCCCTTCCGTTACATCTCCGGCATATTTATGCTTCGGGTTCTGTCCGGGGGCCATTATCCGGCCCGCTTTCCTGCGGGACGAAACTGTCTGATGTAACCCCCAGCCAGATCAGGATCGGAGCGGCCATGTAGATTGAGCTATATGTCCCGATGAAAATACCCAGCGTAATGGCTGCTGTCATGCCAAACAGGCTGGCCGGCCCCATAAACAGAAGCGCGACCAGTGCAATCAGCAGGGTCAGTGAAGTCATCACCGTGCGGGCGAGAGTTTCATTGACCGACAGATTCAGCAGGTCTGGCACATACATTTTGCGGTATTTTTTGAGATTTTCGCGGATACGGTCATAGACTACGATCGTATCGTTGAGTGAATAACCGATAATTGTCAGGATTGCGGCCACAATATTGAGGTCAAACTCAAGCTGGGTAATGGCAAAAAAGCCAAGAGTCAGGCTGACATCATGCACCAGTGCCAGCAAGGCTCCGACACCGAACTGCCACTCAAACCGCACCCAGATAAAGATCGAGATCGCAATCATCGCCGCCAGCAGCGAATAGAGCCCGGTCTTGAACAGTTCGCCCGAAACCTTGCCGGAAACCGAATCCACCCCGTCAATGCGCACATCGGGATAGGTGGTTTTCAATTCTCCGGTGATTCGTTCAGCCATCACATTGGCCAGTTCGGGCTGCTGGTCCGTGCCTTCGGGCAGCTTCATGCGAATGGAGGCTTCATTCGGAGCGCCATAACGCTGAATGATCGGATCTCCATAGCCAAGCCTGGCGATTTCGCCGCGCATTTTGCTGACCGGCGCTTCTTCGCTTTGGGTAAAAGTCACGCGGATCATTTGCCCGCCAACAAAATCAACCCCCAGATTCAGCCCGTTAACCCACACCATTGCCCAGCTGGCAATCATCAGCAAGGCGCTGATGATGAAGAACGGCATCCGCCATTTCAGAAAGTTGATATTGGTGTTGTCGGGGACAAGTTTGAGAAGTCGCATGGTCCGCCCCCCTTAAATATTGATATCTGTTGGCCGCGTTTTGCGCAGCCAGCCTGCAACCCACATCCGGGTCATGGCAACAGCGGTAAAGACCGAGGTCATCACACCAATGACCAGCACAACAGCAAAGCCCTTGACCGGTCCCTGGCCAAACAGGAACAGCAGAGCTGCCGCGATGACATTGGTAACATTGGCATCATAAATCGCGCGGCTGGCTTCCTTGTAGCCCGTTTCCACGGCCTGCATAACCCGCCGTCCTCTTCGTCGTTCCTCGCGTATGCGCTCATTGATCAGCACATTGGCATCCACCGCCGCGCCGATAGTAAGCACAAGTCCGGCAATGCCGGGCAAGGTCAGTGTTGCGCTCAGCATCGCCATAATACCGATCAGCATGAGGACATTCAGCACCAAAGCGCAATTGGCATAAATGCCAAAGCGACCATAAGTGACAACCATGAATACCAGCACCGCCGTAGTGCCAATCATCATGGCAATCATACCCTTGCGGATGGAATCGGCGCCAAGGTCAGGACCGACAGTGCGCTCTTCAATCACCTTGAGATCCACCGGCAAGGCACCCGATGCCAGCGCGATCGCAAGCTGACTGGCGGATTCTGTAGTGAATGAGCCGGATATCTGGGCGCTGCCGCCCAGAATGGGCTCATTGATATTCGGCGCAGAAAGAACTTCAC